>CANRML010000020.1 GCA_947631725.1 uncultured Clostridia bacterium | reverse complement strand
AATATTCCAGGTGTTCCAGGAATTGGAGAAAAAACAGCATTAAAACTAATTCAGGAATATGGAACAATAGAAAATTTATATAGAAAATTAGAAGCAGGAGAAACAGATCTTAAAGGAAAGCAAAAAGAAAATATAGAAAATAATAAAGAATTAGCAGATTTATCAAAAACATTAGGAACAATAAATACACAAGTTCCGATAGAAGACACATTAGAACAATTAAGAGTAGAAAAATGGAATAAGCAAGAAGTATATAGAATATTCAAAGAATTAAATTTTAAAAGATATATTGAAAGATTTAATTTAGAGGATAATGAAAATGAAAATCTATTGAAGCCAAAACAAAAAAATATAGAAGAGCTATATCAAATTAAAGAAAATCAAATACAAGAGGCAATAGAACAACTAAAAAATACAAACAAAATGATATTTGAAATAGAAACTATTCCAAATGATGCACCAGAAAAGATTATAAAAGAAAAAATAACAACTATTAGCATATATATAGGTCAAACAGTATATATAATTGATTTAAAACAAAAAAATAATATACAAGAATTAAAAGAAATATTTGAAAATAAAAATATACAAAAAGTAGGAATTCATTTAAGTAAAACATATATATTATTAAAACAAGAAGGAATAAAAATAAATGGACTATCTTTTGATGCTAAAATTGCAGCATATTTATTAAATCCAACTAATAATAAACTAAAATTAGAAGAAATAGCAGAAGATGAACTTGGAATAGTAATGGCAGACTATATTGAAAGCTCGCAAGAACAAGATAAACAAATAAATCTATTTGAAATGGAAGAAAATAATCAAGAAGAAAATAAAAAATACAAGAATAAAGAACTAGCATTTAGAACATATTTAATATCAGAATTAGAAACAAAACTAACTGAAAAATTAGAAGAAATAGGAAGTTTATCGCTTTTTAAAGATATTGAAATACCAACAATTGAAGTTCTATCAGAAATGCAATGGAATGGGATATATGCAAATAAAGAGCAATTAGAAAAATTTGGAAACACACTAAAAGAACAACTAGAAATAAAAACTAAAATCATTTATGAAATGGCAGGAGAAGAATTCAATATAAATTCAACAAAACAGCTAGGAGAAATTCTATTTGAAAAGAAAAAATTGCCAATAATTAAGAAAACTAAAAATGGATATTCAACAGATGTAGATGTATTAGAAAAATTAAGAAAAGAAGATCCAATAATCGAAGAAATTTTAGATTATAGGCAACTAATGAAATTAAATTCTACTTATGTAGAGGGATTAAAACCATATATAAACCCTGTAACAAATAGAATCCACTCATTTTTCCATCAAACAATTACAGCAACAGGAAGAATAAGTTCAACAGAGCCAAACTTACAAAATATTCCAACTAGATTTGAATTAGGAAAACAAGTAAGAAAAATATTTGAACCTGAACAAGGAAAAGTATATATTGATGCAGATTATTCACAAATTGAGCTAAGAGTATTAGCACATATTTCAAAAGATACACATATGATACAAGCATTTAGAAATAATGAAGATATTCATAAACAAGCAGCATCAAAAGTATTTAAAACACCAATGGAGGAAGTAAGTAAAGAACAAAGGTCAAGTGCTAAAGCAGTTAATTTTGGAATAGTATATGGAATAAGTGATTATGGATTAAGTGAACAATTAGGAATAAGCAAAAAGCAGGCAAAACAATATATAGATGAATATTTATCAGAATACCAAGGAATAAAAAACTATATGGAAAATATAACAGAAGAAGCAAAAAATAAAGGATATGTAGAGACATTATTTCACAGAAGAAGATATATTCCAGAATTACAATCTAAAAACTATATGGTAAGACAATTTGGCTCAAGAGCGGCAATGAATACTCCAATTCAAGGAACAGCAGCAGATATTATGAAAATTGCTATGATTAGAGTATATAATAAAATACAAGAAAAACAACTAAAAGCCAAAATCGTTTTACAAGTACATGACGAAATGATGATTGAAACACCTCAAGAAGAAATACAACAAATAAAACAAATACTAAAAGATGAAATGGAAACTGCAGTTAGTTTAACTGTACCACTAATTGCAGATATATCAGAAGCAAACAATTGGTATGACTGTAAATAGACCAAAGGAGAGATTAACAATAAAAAAATATAAATATATATTTGTAATTGTCTTAATAGTTATTAGTATATTGCTAATAGAACCATTACAATTGAAGACAAAAGTAATGAAATTGATATATCCAAAAAAATATGAAAGATTTGTAGAGTTATATGCAAAACAATATAATGTAAATGAAAATCTAATTTATGCAATTATAAAAGCAGAAAGTAACTTTGAACCTAAAGCTATATCTAAAAAAGGAGCAAAAGGCTTGATGCAACTAATGGAAAAAACTGCAGAAGAAGTTGCAGAAGAATTAGACAAGACAATAATATCAGAAAATATAAGTGATAAACTATTAGAAGTTGATACAAATATTGAACTAGGAACAAAATATATTTCAATATTATTAGAAAAATATAAATATATTGAATTAGCTTTAGTAGCATATAATGCAGGAAGTGGAACAGTAGATTCATGGATAGAAAAAGGAATAATAAAAAAAGATGGAACAGACATAGAAAATGTACCATATAAAGAAACAAATCAATACGTTAGAAAAATTTTAAGAGATTATAAAATTTATCAAAATCTCTACTAAATACTAGACAAATGAAAAAAAATGCAATAAAATAAGGTAAAAGAATAGAATAAAAAGAAAGGAACATTTTATGATAGAACAACTTATCTTTGCAGTGATAACACTGGGTATATTTGCATATTTTTTCTATAATATCATTAAAAACAATGATACAAGTTATGTGACTGTTATAATTTTACAAGCTTTAGCACTTATATTAAACTTTTTTGAAGTAATATTTAAAATAAAAATAAGCTGGATATTTGTCATAATAAAATACATCATAGGAATATTTATTCCTGTTGCAATTATGATACTTGAAAAATATGATATACCATTTACAGAAATTATTGATATTACAAAAGCCAATATATACCTAAAATTTGGAGATAATAAAAGAGCAAAACAAGCATTAATACACTTAGTTACTAAATATCCAGAAAACTATCAAGGACATAAAAGATTAGCTGAAATATATGAAAATGAAGGTGGGATGAGAAAGGCAATTGACGAATATGTACAAGCAATAGATATTCATAAAAGAGATTATGACTCATATTTTAGAGTTGCCCAATTATTAAATGATTTTGAAAAACAAGATGAAGCTGCTGAAATGTTGACAAATTTATTAAAGAAAAAACCAGATTATTGTGAAGCAAGTTTATTACTAGGAGATATATTATTTCAACAAGAAATGTATAAAGAAGCAACAAGTGTATATCAAGAAGCTTTAAAACATGATCCAACAAATTATGATTTGTACTATAATTTAGGAATTGCATATACAATGCTAAATGATTTTGAAAATGCAAAAATATGCTATGAAAAAGCAGCAGATATAAATCATTTACTATATAATGCAAAATATTCACTAGCAGAAATTGCACTAATATATAAAGAGATTGAAGAAGCACAGAAATATTTTATGCAAGTAATAGAAGACGAAGAATTAGCACCAGATGCATATTTTGAACTAGCAAAAATTGAACTAATAAAGGGAAATAAAGATACTGCTATTCAATATGCTAATACAGCAATTGATGCAAATGCAAAAAAAATAGTACCTAAAATAAAAAATGAACCAATGTTTATTCCAATACTTGCAAAAATCACAATACCATTTAATTTAGAAGACCAGGAGGAAAAAGAAGAAGAAGCTAAAATTAGTAAAAAAGGAATTAAAGCTAAAGAACATCTTGAAAAGATGTTTGAAATCACAAAACAATTAGGTTATACCGATATTGAAATGCTAAATAGGAATAAGCAAAAGAAACAACAAAATGAACAAGAAATTAATTCAAATGAACAAGAAAAGTATAGATAATATTAAAAAATGGAAGCAAAAAGCTTCCATTTTTAGTTCTAATTAAGATGCAGAAAAACATATATTTAAAAGAAAAAATAAATAAAATTAAAAAGAAAAAATTAATTAAAATTTATTGCAAAAGATAAAAAGTTATTATATACTTAACACATAGAAAAAACAAAAAATATAAATAAAAATAGAAAGAGAGAATATAAAATGACAGGAATTATGCAATCACTTATACTAGGAATTGTTCAAGGATTAACAGAATTATTACCAATTTCAAGTTCAGCCCACTTAAATTTAATACCTTGGATATTTAATTGGGAAGTACCAGAAAGTTTTGATGTAGCCCTTCATTTTGGAACATTACTTGCAATAGCAATCTTTTTTTGTAAAGACTGGATAAAGTTAATAAAAGGAGGGTATAATCAAGTAGTAAAAAAAGAAAAATCAGTAGAAGGAAAGATGTTTTGGTATATTGTGATTGCAACAATACCAGGTGGAGCAATAGGTTTCTTGCTAGATCATTTTATAGGGGACAGTCTAGCAAAAATGCCATTATTAATTGCAATAGCACTTATTGTTATGGGAATAATTTTATATATTGCTGATAAAAAAGCACCAACAAAAACAAAATACGAAGAAATGACATTTAAACAAACTTTTTTAATAGGATTATCACAAGCCTTAGCATTTATACCAGGTGTTTCACGTTCAGGTGTAACAATGACAACAGGAAGAATTATGGGAGTTGAGAGAGAATCAGCAGCAAAATATTCTTTTATGTTATCAGCACCTATTGTATTAGGAGCAACATTATATAAATTCAAAGACTTCGTATTTAATATTCCATTTGTAGTAGGAGTATTAGCAAGCTTTGTAGTAGGCTTATTAGTAATAAAATTTTTATTACAATATTTACAAAAAGGTAGTTTTAAAATTTTTGCAGTATATAGAGTTATTATTGGACTTGCAATTATCGGGTTATATATTACAAGAATTACAAGAATATAAATATACAAAAGAAGGGAAGGGTAAATATGGCAAATATAAAAGTGAATTTTAAACATACAGGGATTACAAAAAAAATGGTAGGAGAATATAGCAAAAAAGTAAAAGCAATACATGAAGAACTAAATGAAAGAGCAGATGATCCAAAAGACTTTGTAGGATGGCTAGATTTACCAACAAATTATGACAAAAATGAATTTAAAAGAATAAAACAAGCAGCTAAAAAAATAGCAAAAGAATCTGAAATACTAGTTGTAATTGGAATTGGAGGCTCATACTTAGGCGCAAGGGCAGTAATAGAAAGTTTAACAAGCACTTTCTATAATCTATTAACAGAAAAACAAAGAAAATATCCACAAATTCTATATGTGGGAAATAATCTAAGTCCTAATTATATCAATGACTTAATTGAATATATAGGAAACAAAGACTTTTCAGTTAATGTAATATCTAAATCAGGAACAACAACAGAGCCAGGAATTGCATTTAGAATTTTTAGAGAAATCTTAGAAAATAAATATGGAATAGATGAAGCACGTAGCAGAATTTATGCAACTACAGATAAAGAAAAAGGGGCTCTAAAAACATTAGCTGAAAATGAAGGATATGAGCAATTTGTTGTACCAGATAATATAGGAGGAAGATATTCTGTTTTAACTGCAGTAGGATTATTACCAATTGCAACAGCAGGTATAAATATAGATAAATTATTAAAAGGTGCAAAAACGGCACAAGATAGATTTGATGACCCAGATATTAAATATAACCAATGTTATCAATATGCAGTTGTTAGAAATATCCTACATAAAAAGTTAAAGAAAAATGTAGAGATATTAGTTAATTATGAACCTAAAATGCACTATTTTACTGAGTGGTGGAAACAATTATATGGAGAAAGTGAAGGAAAAGACAAAAAAGGACTTTTCCCAGCAGGAGTCGATTTTACAACAGATTTGCACTCTATGGGACAATATATTCAAGATGGAAGAAGAGACCTATTTGAAACTGTTATATCAATAAAAACTCCACAAAATGATATTATAATAAATCCAGATGACGATAATTTGGACGGGCTAAACTATTTAGCTGGAAAAACAATGGACTATGTTAATAAAAAAGCTATGGAGGGAACAATTCAAGCTCATAGCACAGGAGATGTACCAAATATTATTATTGAAATGAATAAATTAGATGAAGAAAATATAGGAGAACTTATATATTTCTTTGAAAAAGCCTGTGCAGTATCAGGGATGATACTTGAGGTTAATCCATTTAATCAACCAGGAGTAGAAGAATATAAAAAGAATATGTTTCATTTATTAAATAAACCAGGATATTAAAAAGAAGGGAATACAATGATATTTAAATGTGACTTTAAATCAGGAGTAAAAGATATAGGAAAAAATAATCTAATAAAAAATAAATCCATATTAGAAATGTTTGAAAATATAGGAGGCTACCACTCTGACTTAGCAGGATTTGGAGCAAATGATATTCAAACAACAAAACTAGCATGGATTTTATTGGGCTGGAAATTACAAGTTATAAAAAGACCTAAATATGGACAAACTCTACATGTAAAAACATGGGGAAGAGATTTAAGCAGAATACATACTTATCGTGATTTTGAAATGTATAATGAAAAAGGAGAACTTTCAGTAATAGCAACTTCAAAATGGGCTTTAGTAAATATAGAAACTAATAAATTAACAAAATTAACAGATGAAATTATGGGACATTATGAACTAGAAGATATTAGTGTTTTTCAAGATAGACAATTAGAAAAAATTGAGTTGCCAGATACATATTCAAATGAAATAGAATATACGATTACAAGAAGAGATATTGATATAAACGGACATATGCATAATTTATACTATTTAGATATAGCATATGAAACATTACCAGAAGATATCTATCAGATGAGACCATTTGATGAAGTTCAAATACAATATAAAAAAGAAGTAAAATATGGAGATACTGTGAAATGCAAATATGCACTATATAATGGAAAACATACAATTTGCATATATAGTAAGGAAGAGGACATTTTACATGCTATTATAACATTATCTTAAAAAAGTGTTGAAAAACCTATAAACATTTGATATAATATACTGCGGTTTGAAACTAAAAACAAGAAAGGGATTGATAAAATATGAAAAAATTGAGAAAAACAAAAATAGTAGGAACAATAGGACCAGCAAGTGAACACAAATTAGAAGAACTAATGCAAGAAGGATTAAATGTTTGTAGAATAAATTATTCACACGGAAGTTGGGAAGAACAAGCCGAAAAGACAGAAGAAGTTTTAAGATTAAGAAAAAAACTTGACTTGCCAATCGCTTTATTACTAGATATGCAAGGACCAGAAATTAGAACAGGAATGCTAGTTACAGGAACAAATGAAAAAATTAAATTAGAAGATGGACAAAAATTTACACTTGTAAATGAAGACATAGTAGGAGATAAAGATAAAGTATCTGTAACATATAAAGATTTATATAAAGATGTAAAACCAGGTACAAAAATATTAATAGATGATGGAGCTATTGAACTAGTAGTTGATGAAATAGTAGATAAAGACATTGTTTGTACAGTAGTACATGGAAATGGGCTAGGAAGTAGAAAAACTATTAATTTACCAGGAACAGCAGTGCATTTACCAGCACTAAAAGAAAAAGATATTGAAGATTTAAAAACAGCATGTGAACATGACTATGATTATGTTGCAATGTCATTTACAAGAAATAAAGATGATATTGCTCAAGTTAGAAAAGTATTAGATGAAAATGGTGGAAAAGATATAAAAATAATTACAAAAGTAGAAAACATAGAAGGCTTACAAAATATGGAAGATATAGTAAAAAATGCAGATGCTCAAATGATTGCACGTGGAGATATGGCCACAGAAACAGATTATACAGAACCACCAATTATGCAAAAGAAATTTATAAAATTATCAAATGTTGCAAATAAACCAGCGATAACAGCAACACAAATGCTAGAAAGTATGACATATAATCCATTACCAACAAGAGCAGAGGCAAGTGATGTTGCAAATGCTATTTATGATAGAACAAGTGCTATTATGCTTTCTGGAGAGTGTGCTATGGGAAAATACCCAGTAGAGTGTGTTAAAACAATGGTAAAAATAGCAACTAGAACAGAAGAAGATATTGATTATTGGAAAAGATTTAGGATGAATTCAGATACATTTAATCTATCAGATTTTGAAGAAGAAATTGCATATGGTACATGTACAATGGCTATGAATATGAAGGCAGATGCAATTGTATGTTATACAAACACAGGAGATTCAGCAAGAAACTTAGCAGGCTTGGGAGCTGGATGCCCAATATTAGCAATTACAGATAATATAAAAACATTTTACCAATTATCACTTGCTTGGAACGTAACTCCAATATATATAGAACCACAAAAGAACCCAGATATAGTAGTAGAATTAGGAATAAAAAAATTGCAAGATAAAGGTATTTTAGAAAAAGGAGATACAGTTGTTATAGCAGGAGGACCTAAATTACTAGACTCAGCATCATATAGTAAAGTTATGGGTGGAATTGCAAGAATTTAATTATAGAAAAAAGGCTTTAAAGGCCTTTTTTTGCAACTTTACATAACTTTACAAAATTTTAAAAAAATGGTATAATATATGTAGATTGTTTATATGTAAAAAGAGGGAGTAATACCCAAATTTTATCAAAGATACAAAATTTGTGTCTGTAAACAATTTAAGACTTTTTCTACAAAATCAAAAGAAAAAAAGGAGAGAAAAATATGAAAACAGTATTTGACATTAAAGAAATGCAACCCATATTACATCAAGAAGCAATAGGACACAGTTATTATTTTGGCGAGAGAAATAAGGCTTGGGCCAGTGGCATACTTGAAGGAGACTTTGAGTATAGCCACAGTGTGCAGGAAGAGCGGTTTTATAAAAACCGAATAATTACTGCCACTAAGGGCGGACAAAAGTATCTTGTTCCAATAATAATTTCAGAGAACTTCCTATATCCATTTCCTAAAACAGATGTGGGTGGACTGTTTGTTGAAGCTGCAGGAGAGTTTCGTTCACGTAATGTAATGGACGAAAAAGGAAAGAGTCACTTGTCACTTTTCTTGTTTACAAAGTACATCAACATTTGCGAAAACGTTGAAGAACTGCAAGAAGGACCAAATGCAAATGTCGTATATTTGGAAGGAACAATCTGCAAACCACCAGTTCACAGATTAACTCCTTTGAGCAAGAAAAGAATCACAGACGTCTTTATTGCAGTTGGCAGACAATATCGAGTCTCTGATTATATTCCTACAATAGTATGGAATGTTGGAGCAGTGTATGTGAAATATGAACTAGGACTGGGCAATGAAGTTAGATTCTTAGGAAGCATACATAATCGTATATATCTTAAAAGATTTCCAGATTCAGACAGAGGGGAATATAGAGAAGCATACGAATTATCTGCGATGTGGATTGAGAAGAAGTAGAAATTAAAAAGTAGAAAAAGTCTAAAAGAGCACTTCAAAGCGAAGTGCTCTTTTATATATTTTTAGTTTTCCTAAAATATTTTATTAAAATAGTTAAAATAGCAAAATTAATAATTGAAATAAATATTACTTTAATAATATATGGTAAGATAGGACCTAAAGGAGCAATATTAAACCACCAATCAAAATATATAAGACAAATGGCAAATAAAATGCTCATTAAAATTGCAAGTAATAAACGAAAAGGTGAAAATGGTAGAAAGCTATCCTCAGTTTTCCTAGATTTTGCAAGTGTAAATAATAAAATAATTCCACAAATTCCAGTAGATACAACACATAAGCTAGGATAAAATTCATATGGTATTACATTATAACGTCTTAAAACAGCCAAAGCAAAAACATTTACAATAACACTTAAACCAGCAGGTAGAGCATTAGTAATTATATTTTTTAAAAAATTGCCTTGAATACGTTCTTTATTTGGCTCTAATGCTAATATAAATGAAGGAATTCCAATTGTTACTAAACTAATTAAACTTAATTGAATTGGAATAAAAGGATATACTTGTCCTATAAATAAAAACATTAAAGCAAGCAATGTTGAATATATTGTTTTCACTAAAAATAAAGATGCAGAACGTTGAATATTATTTATAGTTCTTCTTCCTTCTAAGACGATTTTAGGCATAGATGCAAAATTAGAATCTAATAAAACTAATTGAGCAACATTTTTTGTAGCATCACTACTATTTGCCATTGCAATACTACAATCAGAAGCTTTTAAAGCTAAAACATCATTAACACCATCACCAGTCATAGCAACAGTTTTATTATTTGATTGTAAAGCTAAGACAAGATCTTTCTTTTGTGTAGGTGAAACTCTTCCAAAAATAGTATAACTAGATGCAATTTCTTTCAAATCAGCATTTTCTGGCAATTTAGACATATCAATATAATTATCAAAATTTTTTATTTTAACTTGTTTTGCAATTTGTGAAACTGTGACTGGGTTATCACCAGAAATGATTTTTACATCAACACCATTTTTATAAAAATAAGAAATTGTATCTTTAGCTTCTTTTCTAATTTTATCTGAAATACAAACTAAACCAATAAATTCTAAATCATTTGGTAAAAAGCTATCAATAAATTCATTTTTATAATGAGCAACAGCTATTACTCTGTAATTTTTTGAATAATTTTCTAAAACTTTTTTATAATTATCATATGTATTACCTAAAATGAATTCTGGAGCTCCAATTACATATGAACCAATATTAGCAAAGGAAATACCAGACCATTTTGTTTGAGAAGAAAATGGGATTTTTTTAGTTGCCTTCCATTTAGTTTCAAAATTAAAATTATAATTACGTAATGCCTGAATAGTGGTATTTTCATCTTCTGATAAATTTGCAATATTGTATAGAATTGTTTCAAAATCTTTTTCACTAATATTTACTGGCACTATTTTTTTAACTTCCATTATACCTTCTGTCAATGTTCCAGTTTTATCTAGACAGAGAGTATCTACACGGGCTAAAGTTTCAATACAATATAGTTCTTGAACAAGAACTTTAGATTTTGATAAACGTATAACACTTATAGCCAAAACTGTACTTGTCAAAAGAACTAAGCCTTCTGGTATCATACCAATAACAGCTGCAACAGTTTTTACAACAGTTTCCTGAATAGTTAAATTTTGTATAAAGTAATGTGTAAAAAATAGAGCAATACCAATTGGAATAATGGTAAATGTTAGCCATTTTATGATTTTTTTTAAGGAAATCATAATTTCTGAGTTTATTTTTTTAATATATTTGCTACCAGCAGAAATTTTAGAAGCATAGTTATCTTCACCAATATGTGCAACCTTTGCAATGCATTTTCCACTAACAACATAACTTCCTGAAAGTATCATATCACCAGCTTTTTTATAAATGGTATCTGGTTCACCAGTAATGAAGGACTCATTAACTTCGACACATCCATCTAGAATAACACTATCTGTTACAATTTGATTTCCAGTTTTAAACTCAATAATATCATCTAAAACTATATTATTAATTGGAATTTCTTGTTTTTTCCCATTTCTAATAACAGTTGATTTATGACTAGCTAAAAAAGACAAATTATCAATAACTTTTTTTGCATGAATTTCTTGAAATGTACTAATTGCAGTATTTATAACTACAACTAATAAAAAAAGCATATTTTTATAAGAACCAACAAGAAAGATGGCTATTGCTAATACTAAATTTAAAAAATTAAATAAAGTGAAAAAATTATCGAATAAAATTCTTTTTATACTTTTTGTAGGAACAGAAGTATCATAATTAACAAGATTTTGTGCTTCTCTTTTTTTAACTTCTTCTACAGATAATCCTGAATATTGTTTTGTATCCATTGATAGATTCTCCTTTGAAGATATTATAGTACAAGAGAAAATCTATGTCAATTTAAATTATACAATATATTCAATAGTATTATTAGGAAAATATTTATGCATTTGTTCCCTAAAAAATAAATCACCTTCATCTCTTAAAGCATTTTTATACCAGTATTTTCCTTTACCGCGACCAGTCATTTTTTCTTTATCATATAAATTTATAGCATTAGGAAAAGCTTCTTCATTAATTTTAGTATGCACATAACTATATGTCATAAAAATAATTTCAAAAAATGCATCTTTTTTCACTTTATCAGATAATTCTGAATTTAATTGTTGAATCAATTCCAGATATTTTTCCTTCCAATTATCTACAAAAATTACTGGAGCAATTAAAATACCAATACGATAACCTGCTTCTTTTAACTTATTGATTGCTTGAATTCTACCAGATAAGCGTGAGGTTCCAAATTCTACCTTATTTATTATATCTTCTGGATTAACACTTATTCTAATAGTTATTTTTCCTTTATGGTCAAGAGGTAGGATGGGGTCTACCATATCAAATTTAGTTGGAAATGTAAGAAAGCCATTTTGAGTATTTTTAAAATTTTCAATAGTCCACACTAAATTATCAGTAATTGTGTTTTCTAAAATTAAATCACTATTACTACCAATTTCAAAAGTTAAATTTTTTTCGGATTTATTAGCAGTTTTTATAATCTTATCTAGCATTTGTTCTCTATTTACAAATAGTCTAAGATATGCGCATTTATTGTAATTACAAACTAAATAACAATACATACAAGCTGCAGTACAACCTGAAGAAGTATATGGAACCAAAAAATCAGAAGTTTTATGATTAGGTACAAATTTATGTGTTTTTCTAATACCTATAATTAGACTACGCTTCATATCAGGAAAATCTTTATTTGGACGTTTTCGCATTTCTTCAATATTATTATGATTTTCAATTTCAAATTTAGGAACATCTTCATATTTTTTCATTAACTGTTTTCCTAATTCATAATTTACAATATCTTTTTCAAAATAAATCGCCTTGGGTTTGAACATATCAATCTTTCCTTTCAATGATAGTTTAACCCAAAGCGAATAAATTTATAATATTTGATTTATTTTATTCAGAAACTTTTTTTCCTTCTGGAATTATATATGTAAATAAAATGCCTAGTCCGATTATTGAGATTAAAACACTTAGTAAACTTCCTACATATGGAATTAAACAGATTAACCATATAACAGCACAAGTTACTAATAAAGTACCCAATTTAGCGATTGGTTTATTAATTTTATATTTTTCACAAATCAAACTATTGATTGAGATAGCAAATATAGATTTTGCAAGGCAAAGTAGAAGTATATAAATTGCTAATATAAGAAGAGCAGCAGAAGATGTGACAGTAGTAAATAATAATATTATACTAACAATTGGAAGAACTATTAAACCTAAAAATCCATATAAAGCAATATTTCCTTTTTTATTCTTTAATAAATCTGGTACATTTTGTATAAACTTAGGTGCAAGCCATAAGCAAACAAGCCAAATTAATATAACGAAAAACAAGAAATTTATTAAAGATAATATATAACTTCCAATATTTACATTATTATCAGCTTTTACTGGCGCTAATGTAAATTTTACTTGTCCTGAAACAGCATTTTGAGGAATAGAAAATTGTTTACTAGAAGAATATTCTAAATTTCCTCCAATAATAGGTTCATCTTCTAGAGCATCTTCAGAACTAGATAATTTTAAATCATTACAGAAAAGATGAGCACTTCCTTCAACTTGTCCTGATATATCTACATTAGATGAACATACATGTATATCTCTATGTATAAAACCATCTGAAAGTTTAAAATTATCACAACAAGAATAAACATCATAAACAGTACCGCTAATATCTAAATTTTCACATAAAGCATATAAACTATTATCAATATATCCGTCTTGCCCTATATTAATAGTTTTAGCCATAATAAAGACATTACCAATAATTTCAGAGTTTATAGTTACAGAATTTGCTATTATATATGCATTTCCATTTATAGAATCATTTAGTGTAACATCATTTTCACATAAATAGATATCACCTTTCTTTAAGTCTTCTTCAAAAGCCATCCCAATTACATCTTTAGCATCAAGATTTATATCTTCATCAGAATCTTCAAGTTCTTCTTC
>CANRML010000019.1 GCA_947631725.1 uncultured Clostridia bacterium | reverse complement strand
TTTCGGTACTTTTTCATTTCTGAAATGCACCGCTTCGGTTTATTCTCTAAAGGATTTTATTGTTTATTTTTCAATGTTCTTTGTCCTCACTTTTACGCGAGAACAATTTATATTATACTTCGTTTTTTTACCTTTGTCAATACTTTTTTTGAAAAAATTTTTTAATTTTTTTTGCAAAAATACTTCATATATAATAATCAATTTTTATTTGCTAATTTATTATATAAAATTCTCATCAAAAAAAAGCTAAAATACCTTCATATTTTAAGATATTTTAGCTTTTAATTTACTGTTCTTTAGTAAATTCATTTGAAACAATTGTTATTTGATTTATTAATCTTGTTGTTTCATTAAAAGACATTGCAACTGTGTAGTCTTTACTTCCTGATTCTTGTGATATTGCTGTTGAAATTTCATTAGCTTTTTCATCATTTGTTGTATTTCTCTTAACATTTATAATTATACTACGTATTCTTTTTTTCTGTGGATTATCAGCATCCTCATATGTTATTTGAGCATCTTGTAAAGAAGGCTTTGTTGCTTCTAGAAGTTGTACTAAAGTGTTTTTGTCTACTTCTTTGCCTATAAAAAATGTTAATTGTGAGTTGAATCTGTTTCTTTCTACTTCAGTTACTGTTTCTTCTGCTGGTTCATTTTCTGTGAATTTTATTTCACTATCTTTTAATATTTTTAAGTTTTTAAGCATTGCATTTAAATCTTCTAGAGTAACATGGTTTATAATGTTTTTAATCTTTTCATTTGTATTATTTGTCATAATTTCTACAACTCTTTGAGCTTGCTCTTGTTCCAAATCATTTAAGTTGATACTATTTTCTTGTGTTAATTCAACTTCATTATTGAATTCTTCTACTATATTTATATATTGATTTATATCAATTATTGCTGAATTTCCGTCAACATCATATTGGAGTTTATAAATATTACTTATTTCATTTCCTTCCATATTTTGTACTAAGTCAAAACTCAAATTTTGTTTTTCTTCATCATCAGTTAATTGTTTATATTGTACAAATAAATTTTGTGATGTTTCTGTAATTTCTTTTGTAATTGTAAAATCATCTTCAATAATACTATTATCTAAATTTTGTATATAACTAATTTGAATATATTTATCTTTGTCTACATCTAAGTTAATTGTTTCTTTTGGTGTTTTCATTGATGTTCTAAGAGTTTGTCCTTTATATTCATATACAGTTATTTCAGTTTCTTCTTGACCTATATTATGATTTTTTATATATTGTATTTTATCATCTATCAATTGTATTATAGTATCTTTTAAAGTTTCTTCATCTTTTGGGTTGTATAAATAATATTTTTGCAATTGTTCTTGCAATATATCTATTTTTCCTAATAATATTTGATCTTTTTCTATTTTTTCTAATATTGTAATAATTAAATCATTTAATTCTTCTTCTGTTAATTTAATTGAATATGCATTTGTTTTATAATCTGTACCATTTAATTTAATATTTTGATTTGATTTACTATATTTATTATTTGTAGCTTTTTGTTGTATTATGCTCAAATATGTACTAGAAAGAACTTCTAGTTCACTAGGTGTAAAAGATATATAATCAGATAATCTAATTGGGTCAAAAATATAAGTAAGTAATTCTAGATTTGATTTTGAAATTCCAGTTTTTAATTCTAGTTCATCTAAATTTTCTTCTTGTCCAGATACAAATTGTTTGATTCCTTCTAATTTTATTCCATATAAATCATTATCTTTTATATATTCTACTTGTGCAAGATTTTCATTTTCATAAGTAAGTCTCATATTTTTGTAATCATAATTTGACTGATTATCAATTTGACTAGATATATTAATTTCCGCTTGATTAACGGTATTACTATTATTATTTTCACTATCTGTATAAGTTAATTTTGCTTTTAAATTTGTTTCTAGTTTTTGGTTTTGTATTGCATCTTCAATTTGTGTTGGTTGGCTTTTAACTATTTGTTCAATATTTCCAACATTTTGTAAAAAATATTTAGCAAATAATGAATTTTTTGATTTAAACATATCTGTTGTTAAGTATAAAGCAATTAAAACACCTATAATACTTAAAACTATTAGAACTATTGAGATAATAATTATCAATCTCTGTTTTTTCCTTGCTATCATATTATTTCCTCCAATAAAAAATATACAATTTTATTATATCCTTTTTTCTTTTTTAATTCAATAGTTAATAATAAATTTAGTTGCTTTTTCTTTGCTTAACAGCTTCATATATGATGATACCAGCTGATACAGACGCATTTAATGATGTGATTTTTCCTCTCATTGGAATTTTTACTAAAAAGTCACAATTATTTTTTACTTTTTCACTCATGCCTTTTCCTTCACTTCCTATTACAATTCCAAGTGGGCCTTTTAAATCCTGTGTGCTGTAATCTTGTGTGGCCATCCCATCTGTTCCACATATCCATAATCCTTCTTCTTTTAATTTATGAATTGCATCTGTCATATTATTTACTCTTGCAATTTTCATATATTGAACTGCACCTGCAGAAACCTTATTTACTGTGCTATTTACTGATGCTGATCTTCTTTTTGGAATAATTATTCCATGAACTCCAGCTGTTTCTGCTGTTCTAATTATAGAGCCTAAATTATGTGGATCTTCAATTCCATCCAATAATATTATAAATGCATCTTCTTTTTTCTCTTTACTATATTGTAAAATATCTTCAATTTCACAATAATCAAATGGTGGTACAATAGCAATTACTCCTTGATAGTTTTCTGTCTGTGCCATTTCTTGCATCTGCTTTTTGTCTTTTTCTACAATAATAATTTTTCTTTCTTTAGCTTTTGCAATAATTTGGTAAATAGAGCCATGTTTTTCTCCTCTTGTAATAAATATTTTATTTATATCCTTCCCACTTTCTAATAATTCTAAAACCGAATTTCTTCCTTCAACTTGTTCTTGATAATTTTCTTGCATTTCTATTTCTCCTTATTTTTGTTTATAAAACTCATTAACGCTTTTATTAGTTTTTCTATTCCTTCTAAGTTTTCTATATATCTATATCTTCCATTAATTTCTAGTTGTACACAAGGTATTTTTGTTTTTTGAGATATTTGTCTACTTATAGTATGTTCTGATATTGCCTTATATTTTGTATCTACTGCAATGTTTTTTATACCATTTATTATAAAACTTTCTTTTAACTCATCAATTATAAAGTTTTCTCCTTGCAAATTTTCCATTTGTCCTGTTCCTACTTCAATATCAAAATCGTTTTCATAACCTGCGCCATGTATGTCTAATAATAATTTTATTTTGTTGTTTTCTACAATTTGCATAATTGCATCTTTATATGGATTATTCTCTGTATCATAATTTGCATCATCTTGCATATTTGCAGTTTTATAAATGCACCAACAATTTGTGTGTTCTGATATATATTGAACTATAGCTCCTGTTTCTCCTTCTTCTCCTTTTATTTTACCATTTCTTGTTTGTTTTACACAATGTGGTGCTGACAATATAATTGGCACTTTTCCTTCTACTATTTCAAATGACTTTCCTTGTTTTTCTCCATCAATAATTTTTTGATTATATTTTTCTATTTGCTTTTTTAATTCTTCCATTTGCCTTCACTTTCTATATATTATTTAGATATTGTCAATATAAAGAAGATTATTTATTTTATTCATCATCTAATTTTAAAACAGACAAAAATGCTTCTTGTGGTACTTCTACACTACCAATTTCACGCATTTTCTTTTTTCCTCTTTTTTGCTTTTCTAATAGTTTCTTCTTTCTTGTTACATCTCCACCATAACATTTTGCTAATACATCTTTTCTCATAGCTGAAATAGTTTCTCTTGCAATAATCTTTCCTCCAACAGCTGCCTGTATTGGAATCTTGAATAGTTTTCTAGGAATTTCTTCTTTTAATTTTTCTACCATTTTTTTGCCACGTTCATAGCTTCTATCTTTGTGTAAAATAAAGCTTAAAGCATCTACTTGTTCATTATTGATATAAATATCTAATTTTACTAAGTCTGATCTCCTGTACTCTTTAAATTCATAATCAAATGATGCATATCCTTTTGTTTTAGATTTTAGGTTATCAAAAAAGTCATAGATAATTTCATTTAATGGCATTTCATAAATAAGTGTTACTCTATTTTCGTCTAGATATTTCATATCAATATATATACCTCTTCTTTTTTGACAAATATCCATTACATTTCCTACATATTCCTTTGGTAAGAAAATATTTGCAGTTACAAAAGGTTCCTCCATATATGAAATTTCTTGTGGTGTTGGAAGTTCTGATGGATTATATATTTCTAATACTTCTCCTGTAGTTTTATATACTTTATAAATAACTGAAGGTGCTGTTGTTATCAAGCCTAAGTCAAACTCTCTATCTAATCTTTCTTCAATTATTTCTAAGTGTAATAATCCTAAAAATCCACATCTAAATCCAAAGCCTAATGCAGCTGAAGTTTCTGGCTCATATACAAGTGCTGCATCATTTAATTGTAACTTTTCTAAAGCAATTTTTAAATTTTCATAATCACTTCCATCAACTGGATATAGCCCACAATATACCATAGGTGTTACTTGTTTATATCCTTTCAATGGTTCATCTGCTGGATTTTCTTTTAAAGTGACTGTATCCCCAACATGAATATCTGATAAATTTTTTACACTTGCTGATATGTATCCAACTTCTCCTGCTGAAATTTCCTTGCTTGGCATATATGAGCCTGGCACAAAATATCCTACTTCTGAAACAGTATATGTTTTTTTAGTTGCCATTAAAATAATTTCGTCTCCTACTTTTATTGTTCCGTCCATTACTCTTACATATGCAACTGCTCCTTTATAATTATCATAATATGAATCAAAAATTAAACATTTTGCTTTTTCATTTGCATCTCCTTTTGGAGCTGGCAAGTCTGTTACAATTCTTTCTAATACTTCTTCTACATTTAATCCTGATTTTGCTGAAATGCAAGGTGCGTCCATAGCTGGTATACCAATAATATCTTCTATTTCTTTTTTTACTTCATCTGGTCTAGCATTAGGTAAATCTACTTTATTTATGACTGGTAATACTTCAAGATTATTATCAATTGCTAAATAAACATTTGCTAGTGTTTGTGCTTCTACTCCTTGACTACTATCAACAACTAATATTGCTCCATCACATGCAGCTAAACTTCTAGAAACTTCATAATTGAAATCAACATGTCCAGGAGTATCTATTAAATTAAAAGTATATTCTTGTCCATCTTTTGCTTTATATTTCATCCTAACAGCTTGAGATTTAATTGTAATTCCTCTTTCTCTTTCTATTTCCATATTATCTAGAACTTGACTTTCCATTTCACGTTTTGAAAGAACTCCAGTCATTTCAATTAATCTGTCTGCTAGTGTGGATTTTCCATGATCTATATGGGCAATTATACTAAAGTTTCTAATATGTGCTTGTTTATCTTCTTGCATAGTTTTCCTCCATTTTTTTATTGGAGTTATTTTATCATATCTTATTATAAAAATCAAATTAAAAAATTTTTTCTCATTTTTATCTATTTATATAAATTATATACATTTATATATCCCATTTTTTGTAATTTTTTCTGAGTTTTTTTGCTTCTTATTCCACTATCACAATATAAAACAATATTTTCTTCTTTGTTTGGTACTTCATTTTTTATTTGCATTTCTATTTCATATGTTGGAATACAAATAGCACCATCTAAATGGCCTTCACTATATTCTTGAGGGCTTCTTACATCAATCAATATCGCTCCTTGCTTTATAAATTCTTCTAATTGTTTCATATTTATATCATTTTCTTCTTCACATCTTTTAAATCCACATTTAATAGTTTTTATCCAGTTTTTTATCATTTTTCCACTTCCTAATTTTTACTTTTCTATATATCTTATTAATTTTTATATATTATGTTTCCTCTTTTGTTTACATTTTTTTTGCTTTTTTGTGGATAATTTTATGTGGAAACTGTGGATAACTTTGGGGATAACTGAAAAATGTGTGTTTATTTTTTCAAACTTATACACATTGTGATTAAAATTTTATGTTTTCTACAATTATTTCCATTTTTATTTTAGATTTATGTGCACTTATTTTGTAAAAATCGATTTAAAAAAAGGCAGATTTTTGGGAAAAATCTGTCTTAATTTTACTTATTAATAAATATGTAATATATTATTCCTATAGTTTCTAAAATTGTAATAAATGGCAAACCTATTGTAAATTCTGGTTTTTGTGTCTTATGTCTAAATGTATACATCCCTGCTATTGTTCCAATTCCACCACCTAGTGCAGTTATTATAAACAATGTTTTTTCTGGTATACGCCATTTCCCTTTTTCTGCTTTTTTCTTATCAATATACATTATTAAAAATCCAATTATATTTATAATAATTAAATATATTAGAAAATTTTGTATTGTAAATATTTTTTTATAATCTATATTTGTTTCATACATTTTATTTTCCCTCTTTCTTCTTTATCTTAGCAAATTAATTTTTTAAAATCAAGTGGTCATGCACTTTTCTATTTTTGCAACATATACTTTTGTTATAAAGAACTGGAGGTGCATTTATGTTTTCTCTATTGTCTGTAACTGGCTTTCTAAGTTTTTTAAAGTCTGCTGTTTTTGTTGTTGGATATATTCAAGGTAGTAATCTTTTTCCTGAGCCACTTTCACAAGAAGAAGAACGACAATGTCTAGAAGAAATGGCAAATGGAAATGAAGAAGCTAGAAATATTTTAATTGAACGAAATTTACGTCTAGTTGCACATGTTGCTAAAAAATATTCTTCCAGTAATGTAGATTTAGAAGATTTAATTTCAATAGGTTCAATAGGATTGATTAAAGGTATCAATAGTTATAAATTAGATAAAGGAAGTAAATTAAGTACATATGTATCTCGTTGTATTGATAATGCAATATTCACATGTTGGAAAGCTGTGTAGCAATTAGTAAGCTGTTTGATAAATTAAAGGACAAGCTAGAAACTGAAATCACTTTAAAAACTCATGCTATATGGAAGATACCAACAATAAATGAAAATAGTACACTAGGACAACAGATTAAATATTATCGTAGATTAGCTAATATAAAGCAAACTGATTTATGTTTGAAACTTGGCTGTGATAGAGGTGTTTTAGACCATCTTGAAAATAGAGAATTAAAACTTGTTAATATTAAATTGATTAAAGACATTATAAAAGAATTAGATATTGAAGATAAAATTGTTATAAATGATGATTATATAGCTTTTCTTTTAGATAATCCAATTAAAGCTATACTTGATTTTAGAAAGAAAAATAACCTTAAAAGAATTGATTTAGCTAGAATGCTTGATAAAGATATATCAGTTATAAAAAAATGGGAAACTGGTAAATCACAGATGACAAGAGCAAGTTATAACAAACTAAAAAAATGTATGAGTTAGTCGCTCGTACATTTTCCTTTTACATCTTTTAAAATCAAATCTAGGATTTTCTTTTTAGATGCATCATTAATATTTAATTGATTTATTTTTTCTATTAATAGGGTTGCATGAAAGTTTGCAACTCTATTTTCAAGTTCTTCTTTATCTTCTTTTAGTTCTGGCAGATTTACAAAAACTTTCATACAACCTCCTTTACTTAAAGTTTATTCAAACAATAGAATAAAATGTTTAATTAACTTGTACTATTTTAATAACTTCCAAATTCATTAGATAAAGATTTTTTTATTGCTGAATTCACTTCTTCTATATTTTCAATTTTAGCAACAAATAATTCTTCCAGTCCTACACCAGTTCTGTAAATATAACCCTCTCCCTGACCACACTCTTTAGTCATTTTTTCTTTATATTTTGAGAACATCATACCTTGTTCTTCTTTACTTATGGTTGATAGTGCAATACGAGTAACTAGGTTATCACGAGATTTATCAAAAAACTCACTATAAGCATTTTGTAATCCAATAATGACCCTGCATGATAAACTTCTTCCTGCTCGTAACATTTCGCCAATTTTTCGCTTAACTTCTTTAGCTCTTGCATCATCAAGACTAGATAAAAGCATACTATATTCATCTACTACAAGATAAGCTAGTTGTTTCTTACGTTCTTTATTTCTACTATCACGTCTATAAATAAATTCATCATAAAATTTATTTATTCCATCAACAGATTTTTCAATACCTAGATAATAATGAGGACTACCCTCAAATTGCATAAAATTTTGCTCATCGCCTTTTGGGTCACAGAGATAAGTACAAGTGTTAGATGGATTATATAGAGATACTTTTCCCATAAATGAAAGAATAGCATAACTCTTGCCTGACCCTGTTTGCCCTACAAAGACAGCATTTAAGCTATCGCATAGAAAATCATCTTTTGTAGTTAATATAGCAGGTTTATAATATTTAGTAGGAACACCTTTTATAATTACATGCTTTTTAGTAAGTTTGGAATATTCCATATAGTTAATATAAGCATCAAGCACTTGTTCAACTTTTAGAATATTATCTTTCCATGTGTTTATTGGAATATTACTAGCAGAAAAATCCCATTTTATACTATGTTCTATTTCCTTACTATTATTTTTTTCACTTATTCTATCAGGTGGTAATCCCTTTTTATTAACAAAGCCTTGTTCTTCAAAATCTTCATCGTATTTACTTGTTCCAATAGTGCCAATTGTAACTACAATTAACCATAATAATAGAAATAGGAGAATTCCTATTATTACTTTAATTAGCAAGTCCTCAATATAAAAATATTTAAAGCTAGTATCAAAAGGTATAATTTTATATATGTAATCTCTATACCTCCAGCAGATAGATGCTATAAGCATATAAATAGATGGAATAATAAGTAACCATTTATTACTTATTATTTTTTCAATTCCTAGTTTAGTTAATTTTAAAGTATTTCTTTTATTGTTATTATTTTGTGTTGCTTCTTGTTTTGCTTTTTGATTATTATTGTTCATCTTCTAAATCCTCCTTATGAAATATCTCATTATTTTCATTATAAATTTTATAATATTCTTGTTTTGTATCATCAGGTGCAGTTGATATTGCATTTTTAAAATGTGCATTTATATCTTCTTCCCATTTACTCTCTATTCTGCATAAGTTCCACCAAGCAAGATATAACCCAAAGTAAGCTTTATGATAATATTTTGGTTGATGAAAATTAAATATTTTTTCGTATTGAATTAATGCACCCATATAATCATTTTCTTTCATATAATTATCAGCGATTTTTAAAACCTCTTTTATTTCTTTGTCATTTATTTTATTATTCATTTTTTAAATCCTCTCTTTCAATAAATTCTATATTTTCCATGTCTTGCATGATATCTATATCTTTTGTATGTTTAATTTTAATTATTTTTAATATATTGCTATCTTTATCACGTTGGAACTTCCAAATATTATGTACTCTTCTTTCAAACCCTGCATATACAGATGGCTCATAAATTCGCTCATATTCATAAATTTTTGAGAAATCTAAATTACTGCAAATGAATATATATTTTGCTGTAATAAGCTTATTTTGGAAACGCGCAGGAGCTTGAGTAATTGGAAATTTATCTAAATATATGTTTAAATCAGTTAGCTCAATTTGACTACTTCCAAGAAACTCATCTATCAGGATGCAAGAATGATTTAAGCTATCATAACCATCAAAAAGTGCATGTTTCACTCTGTAATTGTGCATTCTAAAAACTTTTTTAGCATCTTTCATTAAATTGTAAACAAAAGTAGTTTTTCCTGTATTTGATGGAGCTGTGATAAATGTTACTACGAGGTCATCTCTACATTCACTTGAATATTTATCTAATAAATACATATAAGCTATATCATCTAGTTGTTTTTTCTTATGCCATAATTTTGGATTTTTTTCTATAACATCTTGAACAGATAATCCATTTTTTAAATCTTCTAATATTTGTCTTTCAAGTGGATTATTTTCTTGCTGTTCAGTTTCAGGAATTTTGCCCTCCTCATAAAAACTATTATCTTGTACACTTTCTAATTTATCTTTATTTTTTTCATCAGACCATTTTCCTGATTTTTGACAATATGCCCTGTTCTCTAGCGAACTACCATAGGCTTTTTCAATGTGTGCTGTAGGAAATAAGGTCTTAAGTCTATTGAAATATATAGGGCTAGGGCTGTATAGGTATAAATGCTTATGCAGAATATTATTTGCTTTAGTTTTTTCTAAATTTGATAAACAAAAATACTGAACAGATGCTAATTGCTTTACTTTTTCAAGTATAACTTCATCAGTTAACCCAAATTTATCTACTGAATTTAATTCTATATTCCATTTCCTAGATTGACTATTTGCAACCATTTTTAAACCTCCTTCTACATTCTACATCGCCATAGGTAATACTAAAGCTATGGCTTTTAGGTCGGGCTTGTGTCTTGCGACACAGCCCTCCTAACTACCATTTTTTTAATTGTTTGAATTTATCTTGATTTTTTGGCTATTGCCATAAGTCAAGCGAATTAATTCAATTTCAGCTTTATCTAGGAAAACCAATTTTTCTACTTCATCAGTAATTTTTATTACTATGCAGAAATATGGATTTCCATTTTTGCTTACACGTTCTTCTAGTTTAGCTGGGATATTCATAATCCTTTTCCTCCTCTCTTTTATGATAGTAATCAATAATGCTGGAGCAATCGCAACAGAAAA
Source organism: uncultured Clostridia bacterium (assembly GCA_947631725.1). Classification (GTDB taxonomy): domain Bacteria; phylum Bacillota; class Clostridia; order TANB77; family CAG-508; genus CAG-269. The sequence goes on along the minus strand of CANRML010000019.1, from coordinate 3,586 downwards.
ATCAATTACAAGTACATTTTATAATTTTTGTCTATTTATGTTCTTGGACAATTTTTGACATGAAAAAAATTTAAAACTGACCACCATTTTTTTATCCATTAATTGACTTGTAATATCTAAAATGTTATAATTTCTGTAGAATTTAAGTGCATGTATCAGTAGCAAATTGATTATGAATACATTTTATAATTTTAAGCTTAATTACTTCTTGGACATATTTCTAATAAAAAAACATTTAAAAGTGACCACTTTATAGGAGGTGCTATGAATAAATACACATACGTTATTACTATTGATAGTAAAGATGGTAATGTTAATGGTAAATTACAAGTATTAGGACACGATGATGAGTTAAAATCAACTACTTTTAATCCTGAACTTACACTATGTGATTTAATAAACTCAAATAAAGTATTAAAAATTGAAGATGATAAAGTTAGTATTGAGTATTATGAGTATGAAAAATCTTTCGGTATAGATTTATATGTATATGATGACTTTCAATATTGGAAATTTAGAGAAGATTTAATTGAGGTAATTCAAAACAAAAAGAAAATTGAAATTAAAGATTTAGATAAAATAAAAGATGCTTACAAAATTAAAGCTAATTGTGAAATATCTAACAAAGATACTGAAATTTTTCAATTTAAAAAACTAAATGGAGAATTTACTAAAGGATTAACAGATGAACAAGCAGAAAGAATTAAAAATATATATGATGTTTTAAAAGATGAAACATTAGATATTATTGAAGAATATAAAAACTCTGATGAAGAAATATCAGAGGAAAAGAAAAAAGAACTAGACAATCTTTATAATAAATTTGATACTAGCTCTAAAGAAAGTATAAAAATAGATTATGATAATATGGTAGAACAACTTGATGCTAGTATAGAAAAACAAACAAAATTTGATAATGATTTTGTATATACATATACTTGTTATTCTGTAGGTGGAATATTATATTGCATCTTGCATTATTTGATGTCTAATAATTATAGATTTTTAAAATGTCCACATTGTGAAAATTATTTTGCGACTAAAAAAAGAAATGCAAAATACTGCAATAGAAAGAGTAAATTAAAAGGTTATGAAAATAAAGATTGTGCTACTGCTAAACGTTTAGCTTTAAAGAAATTAAAGAAACGTGAAAATAACGTATTAACATATTTAGAGATTTTTTGTGATAAACCTAAAGTAAGAAAAGAATTCAAACAAAAATACGAAAAATTTTTTAAACAAGTGCAAAATAAACCTACTATTAAAAATTTAGAAAAATTAGATAATGTTTTAAGTAAAAAGTATATCAAAGATAATTATTATAAATATAATGCAATGACAGGTGCAGAAATTATTAAAATAATGTATCCTAAATAATAATTTTAGAATAATTACATTATGATCTAAAATTATTATAAAATAGTTAATTAAAAGGAGGATTAAAAAATGAAAGATTTTAATATTGTATTAACTTCTAGTGGCTTTAATGATGTAAATAATTTTGTTTCTGAAGAAATGAAAGAATTATTTAAACAAATAGGTAATGACAAAAAAATTATGATATTATCTAATGCAGCTCCAAAAGGAACAGGCAATTACATTGCTAGAGATAATGTAAAAGATAACTTTTTAAAAGTTGGTGCTAGTCAAGTTGATATAGTTGATATAACAAATGATAATATTGCATCAATGTTAAATTATGATGTGATATATGGTTTAGGTGGCGACCCTTATTACTTAATTGAAATAAATAGAAATCCTAAATTTAGAGAAACACTAATTGAGTTTTTAAAAAGTGGTATTTATATTGGCGAAAGTGCTGGTTCACTTATATTATGTGATGATTTAGAATGGGTTTATATTACAAAAAAGGGTACTAAACCTAAATATGATATTGAACTTGATACTTATGCAGGTCTAAATTTAACTGATTATAAAATTTTCCCACATTGGAATAAAGCAAAAGATGATGTAAAAGAAAAAGTAGAAAAGTATGAAAATGAAACAGGTATAGAGATTACAAAGTTAAATGATGGTGAATACATAACTATAAAGTATTAAAGATTGGAGGTATAAAAGATGAAAGAAAATAAAGTTGTTTTAGTAACAGGTAGTTCAAATGGCATTGGAAAAGCTACAATAATAAAGTTTGCTAGTATGGGCTATAATGTTGTAATAAATTATCTTACTCACGAAAAAGAAGCTATGGAATTAAAAAAACTAGTTGAAGAAAAATATAATATTAAAGCATTAGTTATTAAAGCTGATGTTTCTAATGAAGAAGAAGTCAAAAATATGATTTCTGCTATTAAACAAAATTTTAATAAAATAGATGTACTAGTTAATAATGCAGGTATTGTTTACGACAGAGCTTTTGAAGATATTAAAATAAGTGAATTTGAAAGAACTCTAAAAGTAAATATTATAGGTGCTTTTAGAGTAGTTAAAGAAACATACAAGATTATGCCAAAAGGAAGTTCAATTATTAATGTATCATCTACAAATGGAACAAAAACAATATCGCCTGAATGTTTAGACTATAATATTTCTAAAATAGGATTACAAAGTTTAACAAGAGATTTAGCATATCAATTTAAACCTAATATTAGAGTTAATGCAATTGCTATTGGTTGGGCTGATACTGATATGAATAAAGATTTACCTATTGACTATGTAAAAGAAGAAACAGAAAAAATTTATTTAGAAAGGTTTGCTAAACCTGAAGAAATTGCAAATACAATTTACTTTTTGGCTAGTGAAGATGCTAGTTATATAAATGGTGAAATAGTAAATATTGATGGAGGATACAATGGATAAACTAAACCCTAAAAAACTTTTATTAGTTATAGATGCTCAAAATGATTTTATTAATGAAAACACACAAAGTATATTAGACAAAATAGATAAATTAATAAGTTCAAATAAATATGATGATGTTGTATTTACAAGATTTATAAATGATAAAAATAGTATATGGTATAAAAAATTAAATTATACAGGTTGCATGACTAAAGCAAAGCAAAAAATTGCTATTGATACAAAACAATATAAAGTTATTGATAAAAAAATTTATTCTGCATTTAATGAAGAATTAAAAACATATATTTCTAAAAATAATATAGATGAAATATATTTATGTGGATTTGATACAGATGCTTGTGTTCAAAAAACTGCAATTGATTTATTTGAAAATAATTACAATGTGTTTGTATTAAAAGATTATTGTATGAGCCATAAAGGAGTTGAATTGCATAATATTATTATAAGTAATCTTGCTAGATTAATTGGAAAAAATAGCATTATATAAGAATTTAAGACCAAATAAATGGTCTTTTTTTCATATCTATTGCATTTTTAAATTACTTTGTGATATTATATTTATAGTATCACATTTTAGGAAAGGAAAACAAAATATGAAAAGTACAAAACAAGACAATAGAAAAATAGCAATATATTCTCGTAAATCAAAATTTACAGGTAAAGGCGAAAGTACCCATAATCAAATAGAAACATGTAAAAGAAAGATTGAATTAACTTTTGATAATGTAGATTTAGAAAATGATATTTTAATTTATGAAGATGAGGG
>CANRML010000018.1 GCA_947631725.1 uncultured Clostridia bacterium | reverse complement strand
AATAGCAGTATAAAAGATATTAAAAGTCAATTAGAAAGTAGTAAACTATGGAGTAGAGATAAATACTATGAATATATTATGACAGAGTTTTATGAAATTAAAGATAGTGAAAAGATTCCAATAGATAGAGAAGATGTATATTATTATGAGAATGGATATGCAATTTTTGATGTAAAAAACGCGAAACTATATTATTTTTCAAATCGACCTTTTAACCATTATAAAGATTATCTTGAAAGCTTAGGTTTAGACACTAGGCAATATGATGATAGAGAAATATATAGTGTAAGAGGTGGACCACAAGGAGATGGGACAGACTATTATGTGTACAGTTTTAATAAAGAAAAAGGAAAAGAAATTTCAGCTACTTTAGATAAAAGACAAAATTGGAGTAAAGAGAAATTAGAAAATAATATATTGGATTGTTTTGAACATAATAGTGAAATTTTTAATATTCAAAATGGATATTATCATTACGAAAAAGTATGCAGGACAAGTGATGCATATAAAAAAGAACATTTTACAGATGAAGAAGCAACAGGATATGAAATAGGCGTTTATGATATTGATAAAAATGTTTTGTATTATTATTGGACAAGTTATTAATAAAAATATCATTATGTTGTTTATAGAAAAAGGCAGGAAATCAAATCCTGCCTTTATTATGTAATAAAAACAAAATTTAACTTCCTGCAAGTCTATATCAATAAACGTAGGTTAAAACTATTTCATTTGGCTTTCTACTTGTTGAATCATTTTTCTAACCATGTTACCACCGATTTTTCCAGCATCTTTTGAAGAAAGATCACCATTGTATCCATCTTTTAATGTTACACCAACTTCTGAAGCAACTTCATATTTGAATTTGTCTAAAGCTGACATAGCTTCTGGAACTAGTTTTCTGTTACTATTGTTTGCCATTTTATTTCACCTCCTGCAAATATAAATTTCTAGAAAAAAACATTTGCTTTTTCTAATACTATCATTTGCAAAATTCAAGAAAATAAACAGGAAATAATTTCAAATTTTTAAAAGCAAAAAACATATATTACAAAAATATTACAACAATATTAACTTTTTGTAACAACAGAGAATTCTGTTGATTTTTGTATACTTATGAGATAAAATAAAATAGAGGCAAAAAACAGAAATTTAAAGGAGGAATTTTGTCATGGCAAGTAATCCATTACAAAGAAAAGCAAGAAATTCATTTATTTTAGGAATGCTTTTAATGTTAATTATAACAGGAGCAATTATTGCACTTTTATTTGTACAATTGAAAAATTATCAAGATAAGGAAGCAGCAGACAAAAAGCTACAAACAACTATATATTTATTAAATCAAGATGTTAAATCTGGTCAAATTATAACATCAGATATGTTAACATCAAAACAGGTATATTCAACAATGATACCAAATAATGCAATAGGAGATGCAGATACTTTAGATAATTATTCTTTACAAGATAAAGAAGGCAATACTGTGTCTAGTAAGATAGAAAATGGAGAACAAACCTTATACATAACAATAAATGGCAAACCAACTCAATTAAAATCAGAAGATGTATATGGAGCAGAAGGACAAGTTAATTACTATATCGAAGAAAATAATGAAAAAAAATATATTGAATTAAATACAATTCCTGTACTTGCAAAAGTATCAATGAACGCAAACACTATATTAACAAGAGAATTTATTACAAAAGGAAATAACACAACTTCAAATGATGTTAGAAAACAAGAATATAATGTTATTGTATTACCAACACAACTTCAAACAGGAGACTATATTGATGTAAGAATCAGTATGCCATCAGGAGAAGACTATATTGTTGTATCAAAGAAAGAAGTTACAATTCCAACAGTTGGTGATTCTGACTCAGAAGATACAATTTGGCTAAACTTATCAGAAATCGAAATTTTATCAATGAGTAGTGCAATAATGGATGCATTTAAAACAGAAGGATCAAAACTATATGCAACAGTATATACAGACCCAGGAATACAAGCAGCAGCTACACCAACATATCCAGTAAACTCAGAAGTTGGAAGATTAATAGAAGCAAATCCAAACATACTACAAGAATGGGTACAAGCATTAAGAAATAGATACAATGGAGAACAAAGAAATAGAATAAATCAAAATATTCAAAACAGCCTAGATACAGCTGATGAAGCTGTAAGAACAAAAGTACAAGAAAGTATAACAAAAACACAAGATGAAAGACAAAAATATTTAGATGGATTATCATCTGGAGAATAATAAACGAAAGAAGGTAAAATATGGAAACAATAGGATTTATTGGAGTGTATGATAAAACAGACTTATTATTAAATATATCGAAAATATTAACAGTAATGGGTAAAAAAGTACTTATGATTGACTCAACAGTTCTTCAAAAAGCAAAATATGTTGTACCATTTATAAATCCTACTATTTCTTATGTTACAAATTTTGAAGATATAGATGTAGCAGTAGGTTTTAATAACTTAAATCAAATAAAACAATATCTAGGCATTGCGGAAGAATTACCTTATGATATTGTAATTGTAGATGCAGATACAGTAGAAAGAATAGAGGAATTTCAACTAGAAAATGCAAAAAAGAACTTTTTTGTAACAGCATTTGATGTATACTCACTAAAAAAAGGACTTGAAATTCTAGCATCAATGAAAAAACCAATAGACTTAATAAAAGTATTATTTTCAGAAGAAGTTCTTAGTGAAGAAGAAGAATATTTAAACTTCTTATCTCAAGGTATGAAAATGATATGGAGTGAATACAAAGTATATTTCCCATTGGAAAATGGAGACTTGACAGTATTAATGGAAAATCAAAGAGTAGAGAAAATAAAACTAAAGAAATTAAGTACACAATACAAAGAAGGACTAATTGCCATTGTTAATGTGATATTAGGAGACAAAAGTGAGAGTGCAATTAGAAAAGCGATAAAAACGATAGAAAAAGGAGTATAGCTATGTCAGTTATTACATTTTGGAATAATGAGAATACAGAAACAGGAAAAACAATGTCTTTAGCTGCGATTGCTACACATATGGCTATAGAGCATAACAATAGGATATTAGTAATTTCTACAACAGATAAAAAAGATAGATTAGAAGCTTGTTTCTGGGAGGAAGATAAAAAAGCAAAACTTAATTTAGGAATCTTTGGACCAAATACAAGAGCCTTAGAAACTGAAAATGGAATCAAAGGTTTAGGTAAAATGTTTAGGAGCAATAAAATTACTCCTGAAATTATTACAAATTATACTAAAGTTGTATTCAAAGATAGACTAGAAATATTGCTAGGAAATCAAGATGCACGATATGATACAGAAGCAATGAAACTAGAAAATATGCGTTTATTTAGTTTATACCCTAGCATTATTGAAGCTGCAAGTCATTATTATGACCGTGTATTTGTGGACTTAGACTATAATGTACCAGAAGATATCAGGGAGCAAATTATAAAGCAATCAGACATTATAGTTCTAAATTTAAACCAAAGATTATCAACAATTAAAAAATTCCAAGAAACAAAAGAAACAAATCCATTACTAAAATCACCAAAAACATTATTATTAATAGGAAGATATGATAAATACTCAAAATTCAATTCAAAAAACATATCAAGATTTTTAAAAGAAAAAAATCAAATATTAACAATACCATATAATACATTATTTTTTGAAGCAGCAGAAGAAGCAGAAGTACCAAACTTATTCTTACGTTTCAAAAAATTCTATGACCAAGATGACAGAAATGCATTTTTCATAGAAGAAGTTAAAAGAGCAACAGAAAATATAATTTATAGATTACAAGAAATACAAGCAAATATCTTATAGAAAGGGGCAAAACAAATGACAATTACAAATATCTTATTAACTATAGTAGTAGTTGTTGTTGCAGGATATGTAATTTTTTATTACATTAAAAAACAAAAAACACAAGATGCAGAAGACACCCTAAATGTAGATGACCAAACATATACTTTAGACACTATGAAAAAATTTGTCAAAAGAAGATTAGACGAAATCACAAAAGTTAATCTTTATGACATTGGACTTTCAGAAGAAGAGTTAAAAAGAAGAAAAAACAAGAAATATGAACTAAAGAAAGCTTTAAAAGGGTGTACATATGGAGATGTTAATGATAAAAAATACATAAAAGAACTAATATATGATTTACTTTCTACTGAATATGGAGTTAATGAGACAAATATTTCAAAAGCGATACCATTTGATGTGCCTTCATTATTAACACCACAAGATAAATTTGATATTTTAATTTATTTATATAAAAAAGACTTTGGATATGAAGCTTTAACAGAAATGATAAAAAAATACAACTTAGCAGAATTAAAATATGTTGAAGGAGATACAAAACCATCATATGTAATTACATCAGACGAAATTAGGGAAATATATGAAAAAGAAAATGTCCAATTATCTTTCCAAGATAAGTTATCTGTTGTTGTTCAACGTATCTATCAACACTATAAAGGATATAGCTCTATTGATGAAGTTAGAGATATGAACATAGATGGTGTATCTGGAGGTGTTTCAGGTTTACCAGAAAGCTTTTTAAGCCAAGTTGCACAAACAGATAGCAAAGACTACTTAAATCAAGTAGCAGAGCACAAAGTCCCAAGAGCATGTGATAGTATTTGGATATTCTTCCAAGGTAAATCAATACGTTTAGCATTTTTATCATTTGGAACAGAAGCAGAATTAAAAAGAGTATGTCAAAATATATATAAATACAATAACCCAGGACAATTATCAGATACAAATGGTTATAAAATAAATGAAATGAAAGATGGATCTCGTGTAGTTGTTGTAAGACCTAGCTTCTCAGAAACATGGGCATTTTTCGTAAGAAAATTCGACGTTAAACGTTCAACATTAGAGCAATGGTTCAAAGGAGAACCAGGATGTGAGGAATCCATTGAACTATTAAAATATTTAGTAAAAGGTGCCAGAATTATTTCAATCACAGGTGAGCAAGGTTGTGGTAAAACAACAATGCTAATGGGTATGATTGAAAACATATATGAAACAATGAACATAAGGGTTCAAGAAACAGCCTTCGAGTTGCACTTAAGAAAAATATACCCAACAAGAAACATATTAACATTTCGTGAAACAGATACAATATCAGGACAAGAAGGTCTTGACGTTCAAAAGAAAACTGATGGTTCTGTAAATATAATCCGGAGAGGTTGCAACAGACCCCGTAGCATCTTGGATGATACAAGCAGCCCAAGTTGCATCAAAATTCACATTATTTACACACCACGCAAAAACATTTCCAAACTTAGTAACAGCATTAAGAAACTCAATGTTAAGAACAGGTGTATTCAAATCAGAAAAAACAGCAGAAGAGCAAGTTGTACAAGTATTAAACTTTGATATTCATTTACAAAAAGACTTTAGAGGAAAACGTTATGTAGAAAGAATAACAGAATGTATTCCAGTAGAAGACAAAAATGAATATACATTTGACCATAGAAAAGAAAAAACATTAGAAGGAAAATTTGACAAATTTTTTGATAATGCAACACATTATTTCACAAAAACAACAGATAAACAATTATATATCTACCGCAATGTATTAGAATATGTAGATGGGGAATATATCATCACAAACCCTATTACAGATGAGAATATAATTGAAATGCGCAATAATATGGATGACACAGACAGAGAAGATTTTGATAGATTCATAGAAAGACATTGGAAAAAAGCAAGTAAAGTAAAGAAAACGACAGTATAAGCTTGGAGGTGAGAACAAGTGTCGAACGATATGATTTTTATCATAATGGGAATTGCAGGAGCTTTATTTTTCTTGATAATAGTAGCATATTACTTTATATCTAAAAAAATGAAAAAATCTGACTACCAAAAAATACAAAAATTACAACAGGGAACAAGAGCAAGCAATTTTTCAGCAGAAGTATTATATCAAAAGCTATATGTTACATATAATAAGATACCATTTTTAAAAAGATATATATTAAAATTAAGAAGAAGACTAGAGATAATAAATATTGACGATGAGTATATAACAAGACGTGACGCATCAAAAATAATGACAAAGGCACTTGTTGTTTTACTACCAATTGTTACACTAACAATAATTTTAACACATACAAATTATTTAATAATGTCAATAGTCCTAATATTTGAATTATTTATGACAGATACATTAATTGATGGATCTGTTGATAAAGTAGATGATAAATTGTTAAAAGAACAAGTCGATTTCTTCTCAGAAATTCGTCACGCATACCATGAATTTAACATGGTAGAAGAAGCAATTTATCAAGTTTCACAAGATGACGAAAAAGATATATCAAGACAAGGCGAAAAAATTTATGAAATTTTGATTTCTGATGATCCAGAAACAGAATTGGAAAAATATTATGATGTAGCACCAAACAGCTATTTAAAAGAGTTTGCCGGAGTTTCATATTTAACAAAAGAATTTGGAGATAGAAAAGTAGATGGTGCTTCTTTATACTTAAAAAATGTTGATAATATAACCCAAGAAATGCAACTAGAAATATTAAAAAGAGATAAATTAAACTATGTTTTTCAAAGTTTATCATTTATCGCAATAGCACCAATTTTATTACTAGAGCCATTAAAAAATTGGGCAATATCAAACTTTTCTTTTGTAGAAAGTTGGTATGTTGGTAAACCTGGAACAATAGTACAAATAGCAATATTATTAATTACATTTATATCATATATATTAGTAAGAAAATTAAAAGACAATGGCTCAACAAATGGAAATTCACATACTACAGAAAATCCATGGCAAGCAAAATTATATAAAAAAACAATAGTTAAAAAAATAATAAATTTATTTATACCAAAAGAAGGCTCAAAAGAATACAGAAAAATTCAAAAACTATTGAAAGATGCAGCATCTAGATCAAAAATAGAGTGGCTATATATGAATAGAATAGCTACTATGATTGTTGTATTTATATGTTCATTAATAGTTTTTGTTCAACTACACAATGTTGCAGTGAATTTTGTATATACTGAGCCAACAACAGACTATGACCTTATTGGTGGACTATCAGATAAACAAAAGAAAAAAGCTATGGAAATTACAGAAGAAGACAATACATTTTTAGATAGATTTAAAGGCAAAATAGATGTAACAGAAGAAGAAGTACGGAAAAGCTGTAAAAAAATCAGAATTTTATGAAGATGCTACTTCAGAAGAAATTGAAGTAGCAACAAAAAGAATTTATGAAAAAATAAAAACAGTAAATAGTGAATATATGCAATGGTTTGAATTCTTACTAGCTTTCGTATTTGCAATTGTTGGATATATGGGACCAATTTGGATTCTGTATTTCCAACGAAAGATGCGTGAACTTGAAATGGAAGACGAAGTAATGCAATTCCAAACAATTATATTAATGCTAATGCGTATTGAAAGGGTAAATGTAGAAATCATACTAGAGTGGTTAGAGAGATATTCTAATATTTTCTATGAACCAATTACTAGATGTGTAAACAACTATGAATCAGGACCTTGGGAAGCATTAGAAGATTTGAAAAATGATATGACCTATCAACCAATGATTAGAATTGTAGAAAGCTTACAAGCAGCAGTTGAAAAAATACCAATCCGTGATGCATTTGACGAATTAGATTCAGAAAGAGATTATTACAGAGAGAAGAGAAAAGAATCAAATGAAAGACTAATAAAACGTAAAGGCATGATAGGAAAAGGAATTGGTTTTGCTCCTATGATTTGTATGTTTGTTGGATATTTAATAGTTCCACTTGTATTTATTGGACTAACAAGTATGTCTACATCATTCTCTTCAATGTCATCTAATAACTTCTAAGAAAGGAGAACCTAAATGGAAAATGCATCAAAAGCATTACTAATTGCAGGAACAATTTTAATAGCAATTATGACGGTTTCACTACTGATGTTGTCTTTAAACAAAGTTTCTGACTATCAAGCATCTTCAACAAAACTTGCAGCTGCTACAGAACTTGCAAAATTTAACGAAGAATTTACTCAATATATTAGAAATGATGTTAAAGGTGTTGAATTAATTGCTTTATTAAATAAGGTAGAAGATTATAACAACAAAGGCATTGAAAAACAAATAGGAGAATTAGATTACACAAAAAAAATCGAAATTCAAATAAAAAATTTCAAAGATGATTTCAAAAATAAATATGGGGCAACTTTATTATTACAAAATGTAAATGTATTTACATTAACTGATACTAATGCAAATACAAATGGTACAATTATGAAAATGATAAAAGACCAAAGAAGCAACGAAGATGAATATGGAAGAACAAATATGAGTGTTTTAGCATCAAATGAAGAAGGCTTGAGATTGTATTATGAAAATTATGATGCAGATAATAAAGGTGAAAGTGAAGCCTCAATAAACAAACAAAAGGGAAAATCAATGGAAACAGTATTAGGCAAAAAAATCACAGGAAAGTTAAAAACATTAGAAAATATGTTAATAGAAGACCCTGACGAAGGATTCAAAATAATAGATACACAAACAGAATTTGCAAACTTTAAAACTTCTAAATTTAAATGTACAGGAGAAGAATATTATACTAATGAAGCAAAAGGAAATGGACAAGTTAAAAAGTTATCATTTGAATTTGTAAAATAATAGAGGTGAAATATGGAAAATGCATCAAAAGCTTTATTTATGGCTGCTGAAGTATTAATAGGAGTAATGATCCTTAGCTTAGCTGCTTACTTATATGCAACCTTTTCACGGACAAGCAAGACAAATTGAAAAACAAAATGCAGAACAACAAATAATTCAATTCAATACACAATTTACAATTTATCAAGATCGTGAAGACTTAACAATATATGATGTTTTAACAGTTGTGAATTTAGCTATAGAAAATAATTTAAAAAATGAAGGTAATAACGAAAACCAAATTACTGTTAATATTACAGGGAAAGCTATAATAGCAAATTGTGAAAGAAATAGGGAAAAGGTAGAAGAACTTGTTGGTACAGATAGGGAAAGCATAAGAGAAGATGCAGAAGGAATCCATGGACTTCCTACTTATAAATGTATAATAAGCGAGTATAATAATGAAGGAAGAGTAAAAAAGATAAATTTTGAAAAATTAAGCAGTTAAAAAGTCGAAAAATGAAAATATACACTTGAAAAAAAAAGTTCAAAGTGTTATAATATAAAGGAGTAAAATGAAAAAACTTATTTATTTTTTTGTAGCTGTTATAATAATAGTTTGCAGTATTAGTTACTTATATATAATGTACAAATCAAATGAAAATACTGTAGCACAGCAAAATCAACTATTTGAAAGCTATTATCAAAGGCAAGTATATGGAGCAGAAGTAGCAACAGCTATAAATAAGGCAATGGATAGTAATTACAGAAACAATGTTGAAAAAGATAAGAATAACTTATATATAGAAAATACAACAAACTCAATAAAAATAAGCATAAAGATGATAGACAATGATGAAATATACCCAATGGAAGTATTCGCAAAAAGTGGAATACAAACATTTTTAGAATACTACAATAATATACAATTTAAATGTGTTGATATACAACATCATGAAAACACAAAATTAGTTAAAAGCTTGTTATTTGAACAAATGACAATATCTTAGTTATTAATTTTTAATATATATAAACAAAACAAAGGAGGAAAATTATTATGGAAAACGCATCAAAAGCATTAATAATTGCAGGAGCGATTCTATTATCAATTTTATTAATATCATTAGGTATAATGATATTTACACAAGCACAAGATGTTGTGTCAGGAAGTGGTATGACAGAGGCTGAAATATCTTCATTTAACCAAAAATTTTCAAAATATGAAGGAAACATGAAAGGAACAATGGTAAAATCTTTAATAAACGAAGTAATATCAACAAATGCAGGAAGTGAAGACAAAGATGGTGTTTTGGTTACACTAAATGATGTTAGTAAGCCATATACAAAAGGAGTTAAGAATAATAATACATATAATGTTGAAATGGAAACAGGTCAAGATGGTAGAATTAATAAAATAAAAGTATATGTAGGTAAAGATAACACTACAACTGCACTTGATGTTGGTGACGAAAACTTTGGCGATAGTTCTGATGATTAATAATAACAATTAACTACAACAGCTTCAATCTCCAGAGGGGGGATGATAAGTTATGGAAAATGCTGCAGAAGCTTTGAAAATGGCAGGAGCTGTCTTATTATTCATGATTGCACTTACAGTAAGTATTGTAGCATTTGGACAAGCTAGACAAACTGCTGATAGTGTAATGAGTAATATGGACAGAGAAACTGCATATATAGATGGACAATTGTATTATAAATTAGAAGGAACAACCCGTAAAGTAAGTTTAGAAACTATAATCCCAACTCTAAAAAGAGTATTTAATGAAGCATATGAGGTTGAATTTGACTTTAGTGCTTGGGATGGACGGGACAACTAAACCAATATATACCATTAAATCTACATCTGGTGGGGAAGACGAACCTGTTACTAGAATTAAAGAATCTGATTTTTTGGAAGATACAATAGAAGGAAAAAATATATTTTTAAATGCAATTCTTTACTATGACAAAAACGATTTTTTAAGTAATGCTCCAGAATTAAATAGCTTTAAAAATTATTATGGAAATACAATACAATTAGCAGATGACTCACTATATGAGAGATTACAAAATAAAAACAACATAATAGAAGAAGCAGGAATATATTCAATAGCTGATACACTAGGAGAAGAACCAGAAGAAGAAACTGAAGAAGATATAACAGAAACTGATGCCAATGAAAAGAAGATAAGAGTAATAAGATATGTAGTAGGTAATAATATTTAAAGGAGGAAAGGAAAAATGAAAGATAGGATATTAGCATTAAAACAAAGCTTGAAATCTAAAATATCTTCAGAAAGAGGAGATATAGGTGACAGCTTAATGATAATAATAGCTATATTTACAGCAGTTGGAATCATGTTCATTTTCCCAATTATGACAATAGCAGACAGGACAGACGATATGGCTCAACAAACTATTCAAGCGGCATTAGAAAAATTAGTGGATCAGGCTTGCATGGCAGGAGAAATTACCCCAGAAGCTTGTAGCGAAGCAGAAGCAACTATAGCTTCAACAGGAGTTCTAGGAGATTTAGAAAGTGAAATTCAAACATTAGATGATAACCCAGCTAAGAAAACAGTTCAAGTACAAAGAGACAAAGTAGGAGAGAACTGGTATTATACAATATATAATGCACAAAGAGAAGAGTATATGTATCCAGAAAGTGGGGAAGCAAGAGCATATCCATTAAAGCCAGGAGATAGAGTCGTTTTTAGGTTTAGAAATACAAGCCTTTCTTGGGCTGAACAAGTAGGTAGTGCAGTATATTCTGCTTTAGGAAAAAACGTATCTACCATTTCTGCTGAAGCAAGTGGGATGGTAATGTCTACTTCTTCAAAATAAAGAAAATAGAAATAGCTTGTAATTGATATAATTACAAGCTATTAATATAAACAAAGGAAATTATATTATGAAATTACAAAACTTAGCAATTATTTTTATTGTAATTATATTACCAATTGCAGTAGTATTAAATTCATATGTTTCTGCTAATATGAAAACAATAGAATTGCAATTATCATATGATATGAAATTAAAAGAGGCAACTTATGAGGCAATTCAAGCATTTCAATTAAACACAGTAAATAGTAATACATCAACATTAGCAGATTCGAAAATAAGAGATATTCAAGCATCTGTGAATTCTTTTTTTACATCAGTTGAATCTAAATTTTCAATGAATGGGTATAATAAAGCATCATTACAAAATCACATACCAGCATTAGTTTACACTTTATATGATGGCTATTATATCTATACACCATATGAAAATGTTGTAGATAAATCTGGAAAAACAATAGAAGGAGATAAAGAAACTATATATGATTTAAAACCATATGTATATTATAGCTGTAGGTATAAAACAGGAAGTACAGATGTAGTTATAACATATTCATTAGATAGTTATATAACAATTACAGGGATGTGTAATGGAAAACCTATAGAATTAAGAGGATATTTACTTAGTGATGTTGTTCAAAGAGCAGATGGAATATATTATAGAGATAAAAAGATAGATACAGAACATCTAACAGAAACAGTAATATTTGAAGGAGAGCCTGTGGAATTATCATATCGTAAAATAAATGGTACAAAATATTATGTAGGTAAAGGTGATTCAAATAAAAGCAAAAAAGTATATAGACTAACAGCAAATGGGATATTAGAAAGAACAGAAAGTGTACCAGGAGTAAATTATGGCAGAAGAGGAAGAGGAACAATTAATGGTAAAGAATTGACATATCGCCCTATGGATGGAAAAAACTATTACTTTGACGATGAAAATGATAAAGTTTATGAACAAGATGAAGCAGGAACAATAAAAGAAGTATCAGATACACCAGAAACATTGTTTATAAAAAACAATACAAATGCACAAAACTATTATACACAAGCAATAGAACTAAAAAATAACATAACTAGTAGTGTATTAAGAGATCTAACAATAGGAAATGCAGTAGATGAAGAAGGAAAAAACATTTTTACAGGTGTAGAAGAAAAATATCAAGACTATGAAATAGATAATGCAAACAATATTAAGATTTTTGCTGAATTAAATTCTGGTGGAAAATCAATCGAAGATGATGATTCAAACTTTAATACACATAAAAAAGCTATTATAAAATATTGTATAGAGAAAAACTTATCTGTTGCAATATCAAATTTTGATAAGATATCAACAAGTTCAACAAGTTTTGAAATGCCACAACTAAAAGAAGAAGAATGGGATAGACTTACAAGTAATATAGGGATGATAAGCTTTATGCAAGGACTAAGCATTGGTGGAAAAGTATATAATGGATATGCAGTAATAAATAACAGCAAAAATGAGGACTTCGTTTCAGAAGATTCAATATATATAGAAACAGGTGATAATAATTATCATAGAGTAGAATGTATGAAATTAGCAGATGAGCAGGATAATATAACTGGGGCACATTTTAATATAAACTATGTCGTAAAATCAATGTCATATATACAAGGAGAAGAAGGTTCAGATCAAATGACTTTGTCAAAATACTATTATCCAAGAAAAGCTTTTGCATGTTATCATTGCTTAGTAGAGCAAAATCAGGTAAATCCACAAAGCAAAAAAGCTATACTTGAAGATCCGCATAATTCAGAATTAGCTATTCGATATTATACAGCACTTGGAAGAGAAAGATATGGATTATATCGTGTAGAAAATGCATTTTAAAATAAAAATAGGTATTAATTTTTATAATCAGGAAATACTAATAAAGGTGATTGTATGAAAAGATTAATAAAAATGACAATACCTATTTTTATTTTGCTTATTTTATTCATATATATACTAACAATTGATGCAATACCAGAGCATATAACACTATTTGAAGGAGAAAATATAGATTTTAAAATGCTATATGGTATGCAAATAAGCAAAAAGAATAATGAACCAACAATAGAAGCGGTATCATCCCAAGGAAATTCAGTTACAGCAGAAGCAGGAATAGCAAAACTTGAATTAAGTTTATTAAATTCAATACCATTAAAAGAAGTAAATGTAGATATATTACCAAGAACAAAAGTAATACCAGTAGGGAGTGTAGCAGGTGTAAAACTATACACGAGCGGAGTTTTAGTTGTAGGGATGTCAGAAATAGAAGGACAAGACAAAAAAATGTATAAACCATATGAAAATACAGAAATAGCAGAAGGAGATACAATAATTGCAATAAATGAAATTCAAATTGCAACAACAGATGATTTAATAAATGAAGTTAATAAATCTAAAGGGAAGGAAATAAAATTACAATATATTCATAAACAAGAAACATTAAAATGTAATATAACACCTGTAAAAACATATAATTCAGAATATAAACTAGGACTTTGGGTAAGAGATAGTGCAGCAGGTGTTGGAACAGTAACATTTTATGAACCAAATACTGGAAAATTTGCAGCATTAGGACATGGATTAGTAGACATAGATACAGAACAACTAATTCAAATATCTTCAGGAGAATTTGTAACAACAAATATTTTAAGTATAGATAAAGGGGAAAAAGGAAATCCAGGAAAAATTCAAGGAACATTGGATAAACAAAAAAATATTGGTACAATTACAAAAAATACTGGTTTTGGAATTTATGGAAAAGTAGAAGATTTATCAAGTTTACAATTAGATAAATCACAAGAAATGGAAGTGGCATCACGTAGTGAAATAACTCCAGGAAAAGCAGAAATCATATGTAGTTTGGAAAATGGAAAAACAGAAAAATATGAAATTCAAATTGAAAAAATTTTTCCTGAAAATAATTATGATAATAAAAGTATGAAAATAAAAGTAACTGATAATAGACTAATAGAAAAAACAGGAGGAATTATACAGGGGATGAGTGGATCACCAATCATCCAAAATGGAAAGTTAATTGGAGCAGTAACACATGTATTAGTAAATGAGCCTTTAGAAGGATATGGAGTATTTGGAGATATTATGATAGAACAATTATATAAAGCAGAAAAATAAAAAAGAAAAAAATAAAAAAAGGAACAAAAAAATAAAACAAAAAGAAAAGAAAAAGCTTCATATTGAGAGGCTGCTGAAAAAGTAGCACAAAAAAATAGTGAATTGGAAAATAATTTTTCTAATTCGCTATTTTTTATATCAAA
>CANRML010000017.1 GCA_947631725.1 uncultured Clostridia bacterium | reverse complement strand
CAAGAGATAGAATATATGCAGAAACAAATTGGAGAGGGAGAACTTTTACTTTAATTGATACTGGAGGAATAGAGCCTAATTCAGATGATATTATTTTATCACAAATGCGTGAGCAAGCAAATCTTGCAATTGAAATGGCAGATGTTATTATATTTTTAACAGATATTAAGCAAGGAGTAACATCAGCAGACAAAGAAATTACAACAATGCTTAGAAAATCTAAAAAGCCTATAGTTCTTGTTTGTAATAAAGCAGATAATTATGAAAAAGACGTTCAGCAAATTTATGAATTCTATAATCTAGGTATACGGAGAACCATATGCAATATCAGCAAGTCATGCTCTTGGAATAGGTGATGTTTTAGATGCAGTGTATGAACATTTACCAGAAAAGTCATTAGATGAAGAAGATGACAATACAATAAAAGTAGCAGTTATAGGAAAGCCAAATGTAGGAAAATCTTCTCTTATAAATAAAATACTAGGAGAAAACAGAAGCATAGTAAGTGATATTGCTGGAACAACAAGAGATGCAATAGATAGTCAATTTGAAAATGAAAAAGGAAAATACATATTAATAGATACAGCAGGTATTAGAAGAAAAAGCAAAGTAAATGAAAATATAGAAAAATATAGTGTCATTAGAAGCTTACTTGCTATTGAAAGAGCTGATGTTTGTTTAGTTATGATAGATGCAAATGAAGGAGTTACAGAACAAGACACAAAAATTGCTGGAGAAGCACATGAAGCAGGTAAAGGTATCATAATAGTTGTTAACAAATGGGACGAGATAGATAAAGAAACAGGAACATTAGAAAAATATAAAAAAGAGATATATGCTAAATTATCATATTTAACTTATGCTCCAATTATATTTATATCAGCTAAAACAGGTCAAAGAGTTGATAAATTGTTTGATATGATAAATAATGTAGCAAAACAAAACTCAATGAGAGTATCAACATCTGTGCTAAATGAAGTAATAAATGAGGCAATAGCGATAGTACAGCCACCAACAGACAAAGGCAAAAGATTAAAGATATTTTATGGTACACAGGCTTCAACAAAGCCACCAACATTTGTAATTTTTGTAAATAATAAAGAATTATTCCATTTTTCATATGAAAGATATTTAATAAATCAATTCAGAAAAGAATTTGAATTGCAAGGAACACCAGTTAGAATTATAGTTAGAGAAAAAAATGAAAAGGAGGAAAAGATATGATACTAGAAATTATTATAGCAGTTATCGCATATATAATTGGAAGTATTAACTTTTCAGTAATCTTAAGCAAAAAAATAGCAGGATTTGATGTTAGAGAAAAAGGTAGTGGAAATGCAGGAACAACAAACATGTTACGTTCTGTAGGAAAAGGAGCAGCATTTATAACATTAATTTGTGATATTTTAAAAGGTGTAATTGCAATATTGATAGCAATTGCAATTGGAACTATTTCAGGAACAACTGATAAAGCAATATTAGTACAAATAGCAGGAATTGCAGTTGTATTAGGCCATACATTTCCAATATTTTTTGGATTTAAAGGTGGAAAAGGTGTAGCAACATCTCTTGGAATACTTCTAATGACAAACTGGCAAATAGGATTGATATGTTTGGTATTTGCATTAGTTTTAATGATATTAACACAAATGGTATCTTTAGGATCTTGTGCAGCAGCAGTTTTATTTCCAGTATTAACGATGTTTATTCACGAAAACTTTATAGTAGAAGAAGGAACAGGCTATTTTATATATAGTGTCATATTAGCAGCTATTGTATTATTTAACCATAGAAGTAATATTAAAAGGATGTTAAATGGTTCAGAAAACAAAATCTCATTTAAAAAGGATTAAATACCAATGAAATAATAGGAGGAAATTATGAAGCAAATTGCAATTATAGGAAGTGGAAGTTGGGGAGTTGCTTTAGCTATTCATTTAGCAAATCTTGGACATACAGTAAAAATGTGGTCATTTTTAGAGGAAGAAAGAGATTTAATAAATAATGAAAGAAAGTGTAAGTTTTTACCTAATGTAAAATTACCAGAAAATATATTTTGCTCTATGGATTTTGAAGAAGTCATTAAAGACTCAGATTTCATTTTACATGTCACACCATCAAAATTCACTAGAGAAACATTTAAAAAATACAAACAATATGTAGGTACAAAACCAGTTATAATATGTTCAAAAGGATTTGAAAAAGAAACAAATAAAACACTTGATGAAGTTATTTTAGAAGAAATGCCAGAAGCAAGAGTAGGAGTTTTATCAGGACCAAGCCACGCAGAGGAAGTATCAATAGCTATTCCAACTGTACTTGTAATAGCGTCTTCAGATGAAAAAATAAGAGAAGAAATACAAGAAACTTTTATGTGTCCACATATGAGAATATATACTTCAACAGATATAAAAGGAGTAGAACTAGGAGGAGCATTAAAAAATATTATTGCATTTTGTGCTGGTGTCACAGCAGGAGTAGGATTTGGAGATAATACATTTGCAGCATTAATTACAAGAGGATTGGAAGAAATATCTAGACTAGGAGTTGCAAGAGGACGGTAAAAAAGAAACATTTTATGGCTTAAGCGGATTAGGAGATTTAATTGTTACTTGTTTAAGTGAACATAGTAGAAATAGAAAAGCAGGTAAATTGATAGGACAAGGAAAAACATTAGAGGAAGCAAAACAAGAAGTTGGGATGGTTATAGAAAGCATAGATAATATAGATGTTGCATATACATTAAGTAAACAAAATAATATAGAAGTACCAATTATAGAAACAGCATATGAAGTTATATATAATCACTTAGATGCAAAAACAGCAGTAAACAGGCTAATGACAAGACAAAAGAAAATGGAAATGGAATAAAAAATGTATAAATTAGAAAATATTACTAATACTAAAAAATAAAAAAGGAGGAATTATCAATGGATTTTTTTGATAAATTAGGAAAAAAAGCAAGTGAAGCATATAAAGTAACAGCAGATAAGACAGGAAAATTAGCAAAAGAAGCAAAACTAAAATTAAGGATGAATGATTTGAAAAGCCAAATAAATGATATTTATGAAAATATTGGTAAAAAAGTATATGAGAAACATACAAGAGAAGAAAATATTGATATAAAAAAAGACTTAGAAGAAGAATGCACACAAATAGATGTATTAAGTGCAGAAATAGAAGATATTTTGCAAGAGTGTAGAAATTTAAAAGATAAAAGACAATGCCAAAAATGCTATAAAGAAATAGATAAAGATGCTAAATTCTGTCCAGAGTGTGGAGAAAAGCAAGAAGATACTGAATCAGTATATGTAGAAGGAACAGAAGAACCAGAAAATGTGGAAGAAGATGAATTTATAGACATAGAAATAGAAACTGAACCAGATGTAGAAATAGAAATTAGTGAAGAAGAGCAGGAAGAAAATGAAGAAGAAAGCAAAGATGAATTAGAAAAGACAGTTGAAATTGAATCAAATGTAGAAGATAAAGAAGAAAGCGAAAATTAATATGAAAATTGTTGTACAAAGAGTAAAATATGCAAAAGTAGAAGTAGAAGGAAAAATAGTAGGAAAAATCGAAAATGGATTTTTAGTATTGCTAGGTGTTACACATACAGATACAAAGCAAAATGCAGATTATCTAGCAAAAAAGCTATGCCATTTGAGAGTATTTGAAGACGAAAATGAAAAAATGAATTTAGACATAAAACAAGTAAATGGAAAACTATTAATTGTATCACAATTTACTTTATATGCAAATTGTAAAGATGGTAATAGGCCATCTTTTACAGAAGCTGCAAAGCCAGAAATGGCAAACCAGTTATATGAATACTTTTGCGAGCAGTGTAAAAGCTTTGGGATAGAAGTAGAAAAAGGAATATTTGGAGAAAATATGCAAGTAAGCCTATTAAATGACGGACCAGTTACAATCGTATTAGAGGGGTAAATTTAATATGGAAATCTTTCATACAAATATTTAATAAATGAATTTCCATTTTTATCAGTAATATGAATATATACACCCTTATCCAAAGACACCCATACATTTAAAGTAAAACTATCAATATTATCAATATATACGCCAATAATGTCAGCTATATCGACAGGATTGGCGTAATTTTTTTCCCAACTCTTTTTTTCAGGTATATCAAATTCTGTATTATATAAACGACTTAAAAATTTATTAACTTCACCAGCTTTTTCACTAAACAAACTTACAGTCATTAAAAATCTCCTTAAAACTAAACTAATTATAATATGTGCAAAAATGAGAAAAATATAACTGATTTATAATATATCAAGATGTATAAAATTTGATAAATTTGAAAATAATAGTAAAAAAAGAAGGAGTGTTGAAACTTGAAAAAATATAAAACAATTGCATATATTTTAGTTATAATATTTTTTGTATTAGCAATTGCTTTCGTTTCATATCAAGTAATGTCAGCTAATCCAAAGAAAGAAACACAGATGAAACAAAAAGCAAAAACAGAAATTAAGTATCTAGAAAGCAAGATGTTGACATTATTTAATGGGATGAATAATATTCAATTTGAAAACTATAAAATTTCAATTAGTGAAGTAACTCCAAATTCTTCAGGAGATAGTAGTGAAAAAAGTACAGAAAGCAATTCAAAATCAGGAGAAGGTGGGATGGGAGAAGAAACATCAAGTAATTCAGAAGATAGTAAAAGTAGCAATCCATCAGGAAGTGAAAGCTCAAAAGGCTCATCTTCTAGTATCTCGGAAGGTAGCGAAACATCTGGAGAAGAAAGTTCTAGTGGAAGTACTTCAGAAAATGAAAATAGTAATAAACCAACAGAAACATTTGGATTAGAACCAACAGGAGTATTATTATCAAATGAACAAATTGATTGGGATAAAATAAAAAAAGAAGTAGAAAATATGTATATATCAATACCTACAATTACATTAGATTTATATAAAACAGATATTGAAGATAAAGATGTTTTAAACTTTAATACAGAATTTGATGCACTTACAAAAGCAGTAGAAAGTCAAAAGAAAGAAGATGTATTACCACAACTAGTAAAAGTATATGAAAATGTAGTAAGATTTAGAGAAAAGACCGGAGACGAAGAAGAAAAAATAGTTTCAAGAACAAAATTAAATATATATCGTGCATATAGTAAACTAGATAGTGAAAATTGGGAAGAAATGTCAAAAGACATACAATCAGGTATAGAAGAATTTACAAAATTATTAACAGGAACAGAAATTGAAAATGAAAAACAATATTCTATAAATAAAGCATATGTGATGCTAAGTGAATTGCAAAAAGCGCCAGAGCAGAAAAGTTCAGAAATTTTTTTAATAAAATATAAAAATACGCTAGAAGAATTAAGCAATATATGATATAATTGTAAATAGAGTAAATTGAATAGTCGCTGGCAAATTCCTAAAGGAACTGCGAGAGGAAAGTCCGGGCTCCAAAGAGCAAGGATGCTAGATAACGTCTAGTGGGGGCAACCCTAAGGAAAGTGCAACAGAAAATAACCGCCATTTATGGTAAGGGTGAAAAGGCAGGGTAAGAGCCTACCGCTGTTATGGTGACATAACAGGTCAGTGTAAACCCCATCTGGAGCAACACCTCATAAAGAAGATTAAGCCTGCTCGGCGCCTTCTTGAATTGCGTGGCTTGAGGTAATTAGTGATAATTATCCTAGATAAATGACTATTTTAAATGACAGAACCCGGCTTACAGATTTACTCTTTTTATTTTATATATTGAAAGGACTATAATCTATATGAGAATAAGACGAAAAAAATGGGCAAGACCAGAACTAGAAGCATCACCTTTTTACATAGATATACCAGAAGAACAAAAAGGAAAATGGAGAGAATTATTTAAAAACAAAGACAATCCAATTCATTTAGAATTAGGATGTGGAAAAGGACAATTCATTAGCAAATTAGCATCAGAAAACTTAAAAATAAACTATATTGCAATTGATTTAATTGATGCAATGCTAGGACTAGCCAAAAGAAATATTGAAGCAGAATATATCAAAAAAAATTTAGAGATTAGCAATGTTTTAATTACAAGATTTGATATAGAAAGAATTCCACTTATCCTAGACAAAGAAGATAATATTGAACGAATATATATAAATTTTTGTAATCCTTGGCCAAAAGGAAAACACAGAAAAAAGAGACTAACACATACAAGACAATTAGAAAAATATAAAACATTTTTATCAGATAACGGAGAAATATTTTTCAAAACAGATGACGAAGATTTATTTTTAGCAACAAAATCATATCTAGAAGAATCAGGCTTTGAAATATATGCACAAACTGAAGACTTACATAGTGAAGATATTTTTGGAAATAATATAGAAACAGAACATGAAAAAATGTTTACAGAGCAAGGAATTTTAATTAAAGCATTAAAAGCAGTAAGAAGGGAATAAAAATGGAAGAAATACAAGAAAAAGCAAATAATAAAGAATATATATTAGAGCAAGTATCAATAGATGGAAAACTCTTAGAATTTGCAAGTCCTGAACTACAAGATGATGAAGAAGTTGTAAAAGTGGCAATTAAACAAAATGGAGAAGCATTAGAATTTGCAAGTGATAGATTAAAAGATAAAAAAGAAATAATAATGGAAGCAATAAAAAGTGCACCTTGGACAGCTTTTTATGCATCAGAAAGACTAAAAGAAGATAAAGAACTCATACTTGCAAGTGTTAAAGAATATGGACAAACTCTATACTATGCTAGTGAAGCACTAAGAGATGATGAGGAAGTAGTTAAAGCAGCAATTACAAATAAAGGAATTATTATAAAATATGCAAGTTACAGATTAAGAAACAATAAAGAACTTGCTACAATAGCAATTAAGCAAGATAAAAGAGCATTTCAATTCATATCACAAGAATTAAAACAAGATGAAGAACTAAAAGAATTAGCAAAATAAATGGGTGAAAATTAACATTTCACCCATTTTGGTATATTTTCAAGATGTAGATTTTTATGTGTAATAGGATGTGTAAAATCTAAAGAAAAGCAATGTAACATTTGTCCAAAATCAGATAAATCACTTCCATATAAACTATCACCAACTAAAGGATGACCGATATATGAAAAATGAACTCTAATTTGGTGAGTTCTTCCAGTTAATAAATTACACATAACCAAACTCACATTTTTATCCTCAAAATATTTCATAACCATATATTCAGTAACAGCTTTTTGACCGTTTTCCAAATCAACACATCTTTCAATAATACTACCAGATTTTCTTGAAATAGGAAAACAAATCTTATCAGCTTGTTTTTCTAATTTACCATGAACAAGAGCATAATATTTTTTAATGAAATTACCATTTTGAATTTGACTTGATAATTGTTCATGAATATATGCACATTTTGCAAAAACAACAATTCCTGATGTATATAAATCTAAACGATTTACAGGTCTAATTTTTTTCTTAAGGCCAATTTTATCAAAATAATAGCGAACACCATTTGAAAGAGAATTATCATAATGTAAAATAGATGGATGTATTGCAATACCACTTGGCTTATTAACAATCAACATCCAATCATCTTCATATAAAATATCTAAATTCATTTCTTTGGGAACAATATTTGAATTATCTTCTTCATAACCAAAATCAATTGAAAGTGTATCACTAGATTTTGCAATATTACGAGTATCAGTTAAATTACCATTTAAAAAAATTAGATGATTTCTAGTTAAAAAAGCAAGTAATCTATTAGATATATTAAGATTTTTTTGTAAAAAATCTTTAATTAAAGTATCTTCAGAAACAATATACTGTATTTCCATAAATTTCACCATTGGTATTTTACTATGTTTTCAGTAAAAAATCAAATAAATATTTACCAAAATGTTGTAATTTTGAAAAAAATTGGTATAATATAAGAGATAAGTTGATTTTGTATTTTAACAGATATGAAAGGAAGGAAATTTGTAATGATAAAAAAAGTAGCAATATTAGCAAATGGAGGAGATGTAGCAGGATTTAATGCTGTTATAAGAGGAATTGTTAAAACAGCAGAAAATAATGGCATAGAAGCATATGGATTTATTGATGGATATACAGGATTATTAAAAAATGAATATATTAAATTAAGTACAGCGTCAGAAGGAAATGCAGAAGGAATTTTACCAAAAGGTGGTTCAATTATAGGTTCTTCAACAAATGCAAATGTATTTAATTATAAAATAACAAAAGAAAATGGAGAAGTAGAATACAAGGATTTATCAGATGTCTGTATTGAAAACTTACAAAAAGATGGATTTGATTGTATCTTTACTTTAGGAGGAGATGGGACACAAAAATCAGCAAGAGATTTTTCAACAAAAGGAGTAAAAGTAATTGGTGTACCAAAAACAATTGATAATGATGTTGCATGTACAGATATAACATTTGGATATAATACAGCAGTATCAGTTGCTATGGAAGCAATTGACAGATTGCATACAACAGGAGAAACACATCACCGTATTATGGTATTAGAAGTTATGGGAAGATATGCAGGATGGATAGCATTGGAATCAGCAATTGCAGGAGGAGCAGATGTTGCACTTATTCCAGAAATTCCATATGATATAGAAAAAGTAGCATCTAAAATAAAAAATAGACAATCAAGAGGAAAAAACTTTAGTATTGTTGTTGTATCAGAAGGAGCAAAGGCAAAAGGTGGAGAAATGACAATACAAGGTACAAGAAACAATGGACAAGGTGTTGACAATACTAAATTAGGTGGAATTGGAGAAATTGTTGCAAAACAATTAGAACAAATAACTGGATTAGAAGCAAGAAATACTACATTAGGATATATGCAAAGAGGAGGAACACCAACAGCATATGATAGAGTTCTTTCAACAAAATATGGAACAAAAGCAATGCAATTAGCATTAGAAGGAAAATTTGGAAGATTAACAGTTATAAAAAATGGAAAACTAGATGATGTAAGTCTAGAAGATGTCGTTGGAAATAATACACAAATAGGAGCTGTATCAGGAAATACAGAACAAAGTAACCTTAGAAAAGTAACACTTGATGATGATTTAATAAAAACTGCAAGAAGTGTTGGAATAAATTTAGGAGATTAGAGAGGGGCATAAAATATGTTAGATAAAAAGTATAATGCAGAGGAAAAAGAGAAAAAGTGGCTAGATTATTGGAAAGATAATAAAATTTATGAATTTAAAAGAAATGGAAAAGAGATATATTCAATAGATACTCCTCCACCAACAGTTAATGGAAAAATTCATATAGGACATATTTTTTCATATACACAAACAGAAATGTTAGCAAGATATAAAAGACTAAGAGGATATAATATTTTTTATCCATTTGGATTTGACGATAATGGTTTACCTAGTGAAAGATTAGTAGAAAAAGAACAAGGAAAAAGAGCACATGAAATAGGCAGAGAAGCTTTTTCTAAATTATGCTATGAAACAACAGATAAATATGAAGCAGAATTTCAAGAACTATTTAGTAAAATGGGAGTAAGTACAGATTGGAATATACATTATAAAACAGTAAGCCCATCTACAATAAAAATTAGTCAAACTTCCTTTTTAGATTTAGTATCAAAAGGACATTGTTATCATAAAGAAAGTCCAGCTTTATGGTGTAATGAATGTAGAACATCTATAGCACAAGCAGAACTAGAAACAAAAACAATAAAAACAACATTTAATTACATAAACTTTAAAACTGTAGAAGATAATGAAGAATTTACAATTGCAACAACAAGACCAGAATTATTACCAGCAATTGTGTGTGTATTTGTTAATCCAGAAGATGAAAAGAGAAAACATTTAATAGGAAAAACAGCGCATATTCCAGTAATAGATGTTGAAGTTCCAATTATGGCAGATGCAAAAGTTGCTCTAGATAAGGGAACAGGAGTTGTTATGTGCTGTACTTTTGGAGATCAAACTGATATTGAATGGTGGAAAAAATATAATTTACCTCTTAAATACATATTTACTGCAGACGGAAAAATAGCTGAATCTGTACCAAATTACGGAGGATTAAAAATAAAAGAAGCTAGAAGGAAAATCATTGAAGATTTACAAGAAGGTGGATATGTAGTAAAAATAGAAGAACTAGAACATGAAGTACAGACACATGAAAGATGTGGAAAAGAAGTTGAATATTCAGTAATGAAGCAATGGTTTATAGATACTATGAATCATAAAGAGGACTTTATAAAAATAGGAAATGAAATAAAATGGCATCCAGCACATATGCATGTTAGATATGATGAATGGGTAAATAACATAGCATGGGATTGGTGTATTTCAAGACAGAGATATTTTGGAGTACCATTTCCAGTATGGTATTGTAAAGACTGTGGAGAGCCTATATTTGCTCGGAATAGAAGACTTGCCAGTAAATCCACTAATAGATAATCCAAAAGTAGAAAAATGCCCAAAATGTGGATGTACAGAATTTATACCAGAAACAGATGTTATGGATACATGGGCAACTTCTTCAGTAACACCACTTATAAATATGAAATATGGTGAAAAAGAAAATTATGAAGATATTTTAAAACCAATGAGTTTAAGAACAAATGCTAGTGAAATTATAAGGACATGGGATTTCTATACAATAGTAAAAAGCTTTTATC
Source organism: uncultured Clostridia bacterium (assembly GCA_947631725.1). Classification (GTDB taxonomy): domain Bacteria; phylum Bacillota; class Clostridia; order TANB77; family CAG-508; genus CAG-269. Next base: position 4,222 of record CANRML010000017.1, on the reverse strand, counting down.
ACTTTGGACAAAGACCTTGGGATAATGTAATGATTTCAGGATTTGTTATGGCAAGTAAAGGTGAAAAAATCAGTAAAAGCAAAGGCAATAGTAAGCATGAGCCAATAGATTTAATTAAACAGTATTCAGCAGATGTTCTTAGATATTGGGCTGGAACAGGAAGACTGGGAACAGACATTGTATTTAGTGAAGAAACTTTACTTCGTGGAAAGAAATTAATAAATAAGATATGGAACGTTTCAAAATTCATTGAAATGCATCTGACAGATTATGAAGATAAACAATTTGAAACATTTGAATACATTGATAAATGGATATTAGGACGTTTTCAAGAAATGGAAAAACAATTTATCAGTTATTTAGATGACTATGAAGTTGGGTTAGCATTAAATATTTTAGAGAAATTTTTCTGGGAATTTTGTGATGATTATATAGAAATTGTAAAACATAGATTATATAGACCAGAGGAATTTGGAGAAATTCCAAGATATAGCGGACAAAAAACAGTATATATCTTATTATATAAATTATTACAAGACTTCAGCATTTTCTTCCCATTTATAACAGAAGAAATTTTCCAAGAACTATATCATAATAATAATTCTATTCATACAACAGAAATAAAAGCTTTGAATTATAGTTTTGATAAGGAAATAGAATTAGGAAATCAAATAATGGAAATTATAAGTCAAGCAAGAGGAACAAAAACAAATAGTAGTGTATCTTTAAAAACACCTATTAAAAATTTATCAATAGGAGTAAGCAAAGAATTGAAAGAGGCTATAGACGAATCAATAAAAGACTTTAAAGCAACATTATTTATTGAAAATTTACAAACAAAACTAATAGACAAAGACTATGAAGTATATGATATTGAATTAAATTTAGAAGAAAGTAAATAAAAAACATAGAGAACTGATAAGGATTTATTAGTTCTCTTTTTAAAACTAAAAGTGGCTTAGTTTACAATAAATTTGCCAAAAGCACTTGACAGTTTACGATAATATAAGGTAAAATATAATAGGTAAGAAAAAAATATATTGTTAAAAATTATTATATATTTTATTCGAACATTGAAAATTAAATAAGAAAGAGGTGTATACTTATGAACATTGTTGTCATAGTAGCCGCTGTCTTAATCTCACTTGCAGTTGGAGCTGTTATAGGAATTCTATACAGAAAAAAAATTGCAGAATCTAAAGTAGGAAATGCTGAAGAAGAAGCAAAAAGAATTGTTAATATGGCTAAAATAGAAGCTGAAAACTTGAAAAAAGAAGAAATTATTAAAGCAAAAGAAGAAATTATGACTAGTAGAAAAGAATTAGATCAAGAGATTAAAGAAAGGCGAGGCGAAGTACAAAGACAAGAAACAAGATTAATTCAAAAAGAAGAAAATCTTGATAAACGTTCAGAAAACTTTGAAAGAAAAGAAAAAGATTTAGACAGACAATATGAAGAATTAGAAAAACAAAAAGAAGATGTAGACAAAATGTATGCAGAAGAATTAAATAAATTACAAGAAATTGCATCTTTATCAAAGGAAGAAGCAAAAAATATTCTTTTGCAAGAGATTCAAAAAAATATCACATTAGAAGAAGCTGAATTAATTAGAGAATCAGCTAGAAAAGTAAAGGAAGAATCTATCAAAAATGCCAAAGAAGTTCTTACATATGCTGTGCAAAAATGTGCAGCAGACCACTCACAAGAAACTACAGTATCTATTGTAGCATTACCTAGTGATGATATGAAAGGTAGAATTATTGGTAGAGAAGGAAGAAACATTAAAACAATAGAAACACTAACAGGAGTAGATTTAATCATTGACGATACACCTGAAGCAGTCGTATTATCAGGTTTTGACCCATTAAGAAGAGAAGTTGCTAAAATTACACTAGAAAAACTAATTGAAGATGGTAGAATTCACCCAGCTAAAATTGAAGAAACTGTTGAAAAAGCAAAACAAGAATTAGCAGAAACAATTAAAGAAGAAGGAGAAAGAGCAGTTTTAGAAACAGGTGTAATTGGTTTACACCCAGACCTTGTAAAATTAATAGGAAAACTAAAATACAGAACAAGTTTTGGACAAAATGTGTTAAACCATTCAATAGAAGTATCTAATTTAGCAAGAATAATGGCAGAAGAATTGGGATTAGACCCAAAACTTGCAAGAAGAGCAGGTTTATTACATGATATAGGAAAAGCATTAGACCATGACATGGAAGGAACACATGTAGAGATTGGTGTTGAAATCTTGAAAAAATACAAAGAAAATCCATTAGTAATAAATGCTGTAGAAGCACATCATGAAGATGTAGAGCCACAAACATTAGAAGCAGTTCTAATTCAAGCAGCAGATGCTATATCAGCATCAAGACCAGGAGCAAGACGCGAAACATTAGAAGCATATATTAAGAGATTACAAAACTTAGAAGAAATCGCAGATTCTTTTGATGGAGTTGAAAAATCATTTGCTATACAAGCAGGACGTGAGGTAAGAATTATTGTAAAACCAGAAAAGATTTCAGATGATCAAATGACAATTTTAGCAAGAGATGTTTCAAAAAGAGTTGAAAATGAAATGGATTATCCTGGACAAATTAAAGTCAATGTCATTAGAGAAACAAGAGTAGTAGATTATGCTAAATAATTTTAAAGAGAATATTTAAAAAAAATATTCTCTTTTTTTAAAAGATGTGTTATACTGATATGCGAGAAATGAAAAGTAGAAAGGATTGAAGAAATGAAAGGGTATTTAGTATTAGAAAATGGACAAATATTTGATGGCGATAGAATTGGATTTCATAAAGATACAATATGTGAAGTAGTATTTAATACTTCAATGACAGGATATTTAGAGATTTTTACAGACCCATCATATGCAGGACAAGGAATAGTAATGACATATCCACTAATTGGAAATTATGGATTAACACTAGAAGACAAAGAATCAAGAAAACCTTGGGTAGAAGCTGTATTTGTACACGAATTAGCAGAAATTGAAAGTAATTTTCGTTCAAAACTACATGTAGAAAAATTTTTAAAATATAACCAAATACCAGGATTACAAAATGTAAACACAAGAAAATTAACTAAAGTATTAAGAAAAAATGGAACAATGAGAGGGATGCTAACAGACGATATAACTGACTTAAATAATATATTAGAAAAAATTAAATCATATCAAAATAATGACTTAGTCAAACAAGTTTCATCATCAGAAATTACGCAAGTAGGAGATGGAGATATTTCCATTGGACTATTTGATTTTGGTTCAAAACAAAACATTATTGCATCACTATTAAAAAGGAATTGCAAAATAACAATATTCCCACAGGACACACCAGCTGAGACAATTCTATCATATAATTTACAAGGAATTGTTCTTTCTAATGGTCCAGGAAACCCAGAAGATTGCAAAATAGCAATTGAAAATATTAAAAAATTATATAATTCAGATATCCCTATTTTTGGAATATGTTTAGGACATCAACTAATGGGACTTGCAACAGGAGCAAAAACATATAAACTAAGATATGGACATCGTGGTCCAAATCATCCAGTGAAGGATTTAAAAAGAGACAGAGTATATATAACTTCGCAAAATCACGGTTATGCAATAGATGATAAAACAATAGATCCAAAAATTGCAGAAGTATCACATATAAACCTAAATGATAATACTGTAGAAGGCTTAAAATACAAGAACAAAGAAATATATACAGTACAATTTCATCCAGAAGCATGTCCAGGACCAAGAGACACAGAATATCTTTTTGATGAATTTTTAGAAAAATTGAAATAAGAAAGGAAAAATCAATATGCCTAGAAATAGAGAAATAAAAAAAGTATTAGTTATTGGATCAGGACCAATTATAATAGGACAAGCAGCAGAATTTGACTATGCTGGAACACAAGCATGTGAAGAATTAAAAAAAGAAGGAATAGAAGTTGTTTTAGTTAACTCTAACCCAGCAACAATTATGACAGATAAGCATATGGCAGATAAAATATATATAGAGCCAATTACTGTTAAAACTGTACAAAAAATCATTGAAAAAGAAAAGCCAGATAGCATATTACCAAATCTAGGGGGACAAACAGGACTAAATATTGCAATGGAATTATTTGAATCTGGATTTTTAGAGAAACAAAATGTACGTTTACTTGGTACATCTCCAGAAGGAATAAAAAATGCAGAAGATAGGCAAGCTTTTAAAGATAT
>CANRML010000016.1 GCA_947631725.1 uncultured Clostridia bacterium | reverse complement strand
AAAAATGCTTCAATCTCAAGGCTTTCATACCTATGTGTGCCTTTGAGCGAAGCGAGAAAGGAATGATTTTTTTTATGGCAGACAAACGGAAAAAAAGTAAGCTAAGTTCAAAGGATACATTAAAAATATCACTTAGTATAAGTGTAATATATTTTATTTGTATACTTGTAAATGGACTGATTTCTAAACCAACTGGATATGCAGGAGTAAACTTTTGGATTGGTGGCATAATAGGAACAATACTTAGCTTCTTTGCTACGTATTTCGTAATCTTTAAAGGAGAAAAGAAAAAAGAAGAAGAAAAGAAAATGGAATTCGTAGCAGAAAGACATTTATCACACACAAGTTTTTCAGAAGTATATTTTGTAGTAAAAGGCTATGGAAACTACATGGAGATGATAAAGAAGATCTTAAAAAAAGAAGGATGTAGATTTTATGCTAAACTTACTGACGACGAAAAGATATGCCTTGTCGTTAAAGACAAAAATAACGAGGAAGTTTATAAATCAGAAATCATAAACTACAGTTATTTTAATTTTCATTTTACATTTGAAGAATAATGAGTATGCCATAAGAAAAAATGGGGGTTTTCAAACCTCCATTTTATATATAAAGATAGATATAAACTTGCAAAAGAACGAAAAATAGTTTAAAATATAAATATTATATAACAAAAAACGGAAGTGAGAAAAATGGAAAAAGAGAAAAAAGTTGCATTTGTAACTTTAGGCTGTAAAGTAAATCAATATGAAACAAATGCTATGGCACAAAAATTAATAGATGCTGGATATAAAATAGTAGAATATGGAGCATCACCAGATATTTATATTATAAATACTTGCACAGTAACAAATATGTCAGATAGAAAATCAAGACAAATGCTAAGAAAAGCAAAAGACAATAATCCAAATAGTAAAATAATTGCAGTAGGATGTTATGTACAAGTAGCAAAAGAAGAAATAGAGAAAATTAAAGAAGTTGATGTTATTTTAGGAAATGAAGAAAAAAAAGATATAGTAAAATATTGTAATGAACTTTTAGATGAGGAAAAAGAAAATACAGAGAAGGTAAAAGATATATCAAATATAAAAGAATTTTCAGAATTCGGAGAAATTATTTATACAGAAAAAACAAGAGCAGTTATAAAAGTACAAGATGGATGTGATAATTTTTGTTCATATTGTATAATACCATATGCAAGAGGTAGGATAAGAAGTAGAAAACCAGAAAATGTAATAAATGAAATAAAAAAGATTGCAAAAAAAGGAATAAAAGAAGTTGTAATAACAGGAATCCATATTGCATCATATGGAAGAGATTTTGAAGAAGAATATAAATTAATTGATCTTTTAGAAGAAATAAATAAAATAGAGGGAATTAAAAGAATAAGACTAGGCTCTATTGAACCATTACTAATAACTGAAGAATTTGTAAAAAGACTAACAAAATTAGAAAAAATCTGTGAACATTTTCATTTATCATTACAAAGTGGAAATGATGATACTTTGAAAAGGATGAATAGAAAATATACTACAAGTCAATTTAAAGAAATAGTAAAAATATTAAAAGCAGCATATCCAAATTCTAATTTAACAACAGACATAATAGTAGGATTTCCAGGAGAGACAGAAGAAGAATTTAAAAAAACTTATCAATTTTTGCAAGAAATAAAGTTCTATAAAATGCATATTTTCCAATATTCTCCAAGAAAAGGAACTATAGCTGCAAAAATGCCAAATCAAATATCTCCAGAAATTAAAGAAGAAAGAAGCAAAAAACTGATAGAATTATCAGATAAAAATGAAGAAGAATATAACAAAAAATATGTAGGAAAAAATATAGAAGTATTATGGGAAGAAGAAAAAAATGGAATAAGTAAAGGGCACACATCAAACTATATTCTAGTAGAAAGTAATGAAAAAAAGGATGAAAATAAATTAGAAGAAGTAAAAGTAAAAACGGCAAACCCCCATTATATAACGACATAGTAGATGTAACAAAAACGTAACAAATGCGTAATATAAATTTAATATAAAAAAAGTAGAAATTTACTTGCTAAATTATAACAAATATAGTATAACTAAATAAATAGAAAATGTATTGTAAAATCACAAAGGAGGAAATATAAATGGCAGAATTAGGCGAAGAAACAAAAATAACAGGAGTTTTTGGCGGAGTAGAATTTAATGATAATATAGAAGAAGGGGGTGTTAATATGCCAAACAATTTAGAAGGAAATAATGGAGAATTGAATCCTGGAACAATTAGAAATGAAAATTTGCCAGTAACAAATGGATTTTGGCAAAAATTCAAGAATTTCTGGTTACAAGATATCGAGTGGGATAGAGAAATTAAAGTTGTATTAACACCAGCACAACAAAAAGTAGAAGATGAAATAAATGCATTTTTACATAAAGAAATTACTTTTGGAAAAATACATGATTTCTTTTTTGGAGAGAAAAAGGCAAACTAATATATTAGGTGCTTGATATTTTAATATGTGAAATTTTAGTGAATTTTAAAAAAAGTATAGCGTAATTAATAAAATTATGCTATACTTTTTGCGTAAGAAAAAAGGAGAAAAATATGAAAAATAAGACTGTATTCGTATGTAATGAATGTGGATATGAAGCAACTAAATGGTTAGGAAAATGTCCAGCATGTAATAGCTGGAATAGTTTTTTTGAACAAAAAGTGATAGAGACAAAAAATAAAGAAAAAAATCATGATAAGGAAAAAGTAAAACCACAAAAACTAGACTCTTATATAGCAAAAGAAACTTTGCGTACATCAACAGGTTTTGAAGAACTAGACAGAGTTTTAGGAGGAGGACTTGTTAAAGGATCTTTAATTTTACTTGGAGGAGAACCAGGGATTGGGAAATCAACTCTAATTTTACAAATTTGTGATAAGGTGCAAGGAGAAGGCAAGGTTTTATATGTTTCTGGTGAGGAATCAGCAGAACAAATTAAACTAAGAGCAGATAGATTACGGAATAAAAAATGAAAACATATTATTTTTAGGAGAGACAGATATTGACTTAGTTAATGAAGCAATTGTAGAAACAGAACCTAAATTAGTAATTATTGATTCTATACAAACAATGTATTCGGATGAATTATCAGCAACTGCTGGAAGTGTTAGCCAAGTAAGAGAAATTACTGCTCAAATTATGCATATTTGTAAATCAAGAAATATTACTACAATAATTATAGGGCATGTTACAAAAGAAGGAAATATTGCAGGACCAAGAGTATTAGAACATATGGTGGATACAGTGCTATATTTAGAAGGAGAAAGATATTTTTCTTATAGAATTTTACGTGGTGTAAAAAATCGTTTTGGATCTACTAATGAAATTGGAATGTTTGAAATGAAGGAAGAAGGCATGTGCGAAATAAAAAATCCTTCAGATATTTTAATATCAGAAAGAGAAGATAATCCATCAGGATCTTGTATTGTATCATGTATGGAGGGAACAAGACCAATTTTAGTAGAATTACAAGCATTAACTACACAAACTGTTACTAATTATCCAAAAAGAACTGCAAATGGAATAGATTTTAATAGATTAGCAATATTGATAGCAGTTATTGAAAAAAAGACAGGTATGCTACTTGGAAATCAAGATGTATATGTAAATGTTGTGGGTGGATTACGCTTAAATGAGCCATCTATTGATTTAGGAATTGTTATGGTTGTTGCATCTGTTTTTAAAAATAGACCAGTACCAAAAGATTGTGTTATCATAGGTGAAGTCGGACTAACAGGTGAAGTTAGAAGAATTAGCTCAATAGAAAAAAGACTAAAAGAAGCAGAAAAATTAGGATTTAAAAGTGCAATTATTCCAGAAAGTAACAAAAAACTATTGAAAGATAAATTTAAATTAGATATAATAGGTGTGAAAGATGTCGAAGAGGCTATTAAAAAAGTAGGTATAATGTAACAAAAGAATATAATCCAAATAGAAAGGACAGGAGGGAATCTATTTGAGAAAAAGTAATGATAATCAAATTACAGAGATTTTAAAATTAATTGCACCAGGAACACCAATAAGAGAAGGACTAGACAATATTTTGAGAGCAAAAACAGGAGCTTTACTACTTATTACTGACCAAAGCGAAGTAATAAAAGAAGTAGTAGATGGAGGTTTTTATATAAATGAAGAATATTCTTCATCAAAACTATATGAACTTGCAAAAATGGATGGAGCAATTATATTAAGTGGAGATTTAAAAAGAATTTTATTTGCTAATGCCCAATTGATTCCTTCAAGAGCAATTGAAACAAAAGAAACAGGAACAAGACATAGAACAGCAGAAAGAACGGCAAAACAAACAGGAGAACTAGTAATTAGTATATCACAAAGAAGAAATATAATTACAATTTTTAAAGGTAATGAACGATATGTTTTAGAAGACACAGATGTTGTATTAAATAAAGCAAATCAAGGAGTTCAGACACTTGAAAGATATAAAAAAGTATTTGATAATAAGTTAAGTATATTAAATGAATATGAATTTAATGATATTGTGACATTAGAAAATGTTATAATTGCAATTCAAAGAGCAGAAATGGTAATGAGAATAGTTCAAGACATACAAAATCAAATTTATGAATTAGGTGATGACGGAAGACTTGTTAAAATGCAATTAGAAGAGCTAATTGGTGGAGTAGAATCTGAAGAATTATTAATTATTAAAGATTATATGGCAATAACAAAAAAGAAGAGAACACCAGAAATATTAATGGAAAAAATCTCGGAAATACCATATGAGGAGTTGACAAAAGAAGAAACCATTGCTAAAATATTAGGGTATGAAAACTTTGAAAATTATGATGAAGTAGGTGTTTACACAAGAGGATATAGAATACTAAATAAAATACCAAGGATGCCTAATAATATTGTTGATAATCTAATTTCTTGCTATAAATCTTTTCAACATATTTTAGCAGCAGATATTGAAAGCTTAGATGAAGTAGAAGGTATAGGAGAAGTAAGAGCAAGAACAATAAAACAATCATTAAGAAGGATGCAAGAACAATTTGTTTTTGACAATATAATGATATAGGTTATAGGTAAGCCAATAAAACCTAAATAATATATAAAGGAAGAAAAAAATGAAAAAGGGAAAATTAATATTATGGATTATAGCACTTATTGTTATTATTACATTAATCTCAGTTGTAGTATATGGATATTATAAAAAACTAACATTAGAAGTCAAAAACCCAATTGCAACAATGGAAGTTGAAAATTTTGGGACAATTAAAATGGAACTATATCCAGATAAAGCACCACAATCAGTGGCTAATTTTATAGCACTTGCAAATAGGGGATATTATAACGGAAACAAATTCCATAGAATTATTAAAGACTTTATGATACAAGCAGGAAGTAAAGATGGAGAAGGAAGCTCAAATGCAACATTAGCAGACTTAAAAGATGGCGGAGAAGATGAACAATATACAATAAAAGGAGAATTTGTAGCTAATAATGTAGAAAATGATATAAAATTTAATGAAGGAGTTGTTGGAGTAGCAAGATCAGACTATAGCCAATATTCTTCAGAATTAATAGATGATTCATATAATTCAGGAAGTTCACAATTCTTTATTATGACAAAAGCTACACCAAGCCTAGATGGTATGTATACACCATTTGGAAAAGTTATAGAAGGATTAGATGTTGTACATAAAATTGAAGAAGTAGAAGTTAAATCTTCAAGTGAAGGAGAAGACGGGGAAGAATCAAGTGATGCAGAAGTTAGCACTCCAGTAAATCCACCTGTTATTAAATCAATAACAGTAGAGACAAATGGAGTTGATTATGGGCTACCTGACACAATGGAGCCATTTGATTTAATGTCATGGTATTATCAAAACAGTGGCAGTTTGAGTGAGTAAAAGTTTTGGGTGAAAAATAATTAATCTTTTTCACCCTAATGTTTTTATACAAGGAGGATAGGTTATATGAACACTAAGTATATTTTTATTACAGGTGGAGTTGTATCAGGATTAGGAAAAGGAATTACAGCAGCATCATTGGGACGATTACTAAAAAATAGAGGATATAAAGTAACTATTCAAAAATTTGACCCATATATAAATATAGATCCAGGAACGATGAATCCTTATGAACATGGAGAAGTTTTTGTTACAGATGATGGTGCAGAAACAGACTTAGACCTAGGACATTATGAAAGATTTGTTAATGAAAACTTAACTAAAAACTCTAGTGTTACTATGGGACAAATTTATTCTAATGTTTTAGATAAAGAAAGAAGAGGAGATTATTTAGGAAAAACAGTTCAAGTAATTCCACATATAACAAATGAAATAAAAGAAAAAATCTATGGATTTGAAGATACTGAAACAGAAATTGTTATAACAGAAATAGGTGGTACAGTTGGAGATATAGAAGGCTTATCAATTATCGAAGCAATTAGACAAGTAGGACTTGAAAAAAATCCAGAAGATGTTATATATATTCATGTTACATTATTGCCATATATTTTTGGCTCAAATGAAATAAAGTCAAAACCAACTCAACACTCTGTAAAAGAATTGCAAAGTCTTGGTATTAAGCCAGATATTCTTGTATGCAGAACAGAACAAGATATTCCAGATAATATTAGAGAAAAACTTTCTTTATTTTGCAATGTTAGAAAAACTAGTGTTATTCAAAATAAAACAGCAGATTGCCTATATGCAGTACCATTGATGCTTGAAGAAGAAGGACTAGCTAGAGAAGTATGTAATCATTTGAAATTAGAAAACTATGTACCAGATAATCAAAAATGGGAAGAAATGATAGAAATTATTAGAAATATTGATAAAGAAGAGGAAGTTACAATAGGAATAGTTGGAAAATATGTAAAACTAGAGGATTCATATATTTCTGTTATAGAAAGTATTCGTCATGCAGGATTTGCAAATAGAGTTACAACAAAAGTAGAATTAATAGATTCTGAAACAATTACACCAGAAACTGCAGAGGAAAAACTAAAACATTTAGATGGAATTATTGTACCAGGAGGCTTTGGAGAAAGAGGAATTGAAGGTATGATAGAAACTATCAAATATGCAAGAGAAAACAAAGTACCATTTTTAGGAATATGCTTAGGTATGCAAATGGCAGTTGTAGAATATGCAAGAAATGTGTTAGGACTAGCTGATGCAAACTCAGCAGAATTTAGTCAAACAACAAAAAATCCAGTAATACATATTATGGAAGAACAAAAAGCAATTCGTAAAAAAGGTGGAACTATGCGTTTAGGTAGTTATCCATGTGTTTTAAAAGAAGGAACTTTAGCACATAAACTATATGGAAAAGAAGAAATTCAAGAAAGACATAGACATCGTTTTGAATACAATAATTCATATAAACAAAAATTAGAAGAAGCAGGACTAATATGCTCAGGAACTTCTCCTGACGGAAATTTAGTTGAAATAGTAGAAATTAATCAGAATAAACATCCGTATTTTATAGGAGGACAATTTCACCCAGAATTAAAATCAAGGCCAAATAAACCATCACCAGTTTTTGTGGGACTTGTAGAAGCGGCAAAGAAATTAAAAAAATAGAGAAATAAAAGCTGAGATTTCAGCTTTTTATTTTAAACTTGAGAAAACTGCAAAAATTTGATATACTTACAAAAAATAAAAAAGGAGAAACTATGATAGCACAAGTAATTATAAATACAACTGCAAAAAAATTAAATACAACGTTTGACTATAATATTCCAGAAAATTTGCAAGACTTCATATCAATTGGAACTAAAGTTATGGTCCATTTTGGAAGAAAAAAAGACTTAGAAGAAGGTTTTGTTGTAGGAATAAAAGAGAAATCTGAATATGAAGTAAAAGATATAGCAAAACTGGAGGAAAACCTTAAGCAAGAACAAATAGAATTTGCAAAATGGATGGCAAAAAGATATTTTTGCAATGTAGCAGATTGTATAAAATTAATGCAAACACCAGGAACAACTTCAAAAAATAAAATACAAGATAAAATAATTAATGCAGTATATTTAAAAAAAGACATAGAAGAAATAGAATATGATATTGAAATAAAAAAAATAAAATCAGAAAAACAACAAAAAATATTACAATTTGTTAAGGAAAATGAAGGGGCAACTATCCCTGAAATAGAAATGTTTACAGACTGTTCAAGAGCAACAGTAAATACATTAATAAAAAATGGATATTTGGAAACAGTTGAAAAAAAAGTAGCAAGAAATCCAATTACAAATAAAGAAATACTAAAAACCCAAAAACTTAAATTAAATGTAGAACAACAAAATGCATATAACAAAATAGAACAAGCAATTAATGAAAAGCATTATGAACAATTTTTGATATATGGAATTACTGGTTCAGGAAAAACAGAAATATATTTGCAACTTATTGAAAAGGTTGTTAAACAAAATAAATCTGCAATTATGTTAGTACCAGAAATATCTTTAACACCACAAATGATAGAAAGATTTATTGCTAGATTTGGAAAAGAAGAAATTGCAGTATTACATAGTAAATTATCAGTCGGAGAAAGACATGACGAGTGGGAAAGAATAAAAGAAAATAAAGCAAAAATAATAATAGGGGCAAGATCAGCTATATTTGCACCAATAAAAGATTTAGGAATTATTTTAATTGATGAAGAACATGATAATTCATATAAATCAGAATCAAACCCAAGATATGATGCAAAAGAAGTTGCAAACTATATTGCAAAACAAAAACAAATTCCAGTTGTTTTAGGTAGTGCGACACCTGATGTAATAACATACTATAAAGCAACAGAAACAGATGAAATAAAAATATTAGAATTAACTAAAAGAGCAAATCAATCACAACTACCAAAAGTAGAGATTGTAGATTTAAAACAAGAATTGATAAATGGAAATCACTCTATGCTAAGTAGAGAACTATATGCAGAAATTGAAAAAAATCTAAAAGAACATCATCAAACAATTTTATTTTTAAATAGAAGAGGATATTCTACATTTATAATGTGTAGAGAGTGTGGATATACAGTAAAATGCAAAAATTGTAATGTTAGTATGACATATCATGGATATGAAAATAGATTGAAATGCCATTATTGTGGACAAGAATCACCAATAGTTACAGTTTGCCCAGAGTGTGGCAGCAGAAAAATTAGATATTTTGGAACAGGAACTCAAAAGCTAGAACAAGAAATTAAGAAACAATTTCCTAAAAGTACAACAATTCGCATGGATACAGATACTGTAACTAAAAAGAATTCTCATGAACAAATATTAAATAAATTCAAAAATGAAAATATTGATATATTAATTGGCACACAAATGGTTGTAAAAGGACATCACTTCCCAAATGTCACATTAGTAGGTGTTATTGCAGCAGATAGTTCTTTAAATATTGATGATTATAGAGCAACAGAAAAAACATTTCAGATATTAACACAAGTTGCAGGTAGAGCAGGTAGAGAAAATTTACCAGGCAAAGTCATTATTCAAACATACAATCCACAAGACTTTAGTATCAAGACAGCACAGAAACAAAATTACAAAAAATTCTATGAAACAGAGATTACATTAAGAAAACAGTTGAAATATCCGCCATTTTGCGATATAATAGTAATGAGGTTTGAAGGAAAAAACGAAAATCAAATAAAAGCACTAGCGATTGAAACCTATGATAATTTACGCAAAATGCTTGAAAATTGCAAAGATTTAACACTTTTAAAGCCTATGCCAGCACCAATTGATAAGATTCAAAATAGATATCGTTGGAGAATTATCATAAAAGGAAATATGACTAATGATACAAATGAAATACTTAATAATTTGTTAAAACAAATATATAAAGAAGGAAAAAAAGATATTAGAGTTTCAGTTGATGTTAATCCTAATAGTATGATATAGAAAAGAGGAAAAAATATGGCAATTAGAAATTTACGATTAGAAGGAGACGAAATTTTATATAAAAAATCTAGAGAAGTAGAAGAAATTGATGATAGAATTCAAGTATTGATAGATGATATGATAGAAACTATGCATAAATATAACGGAGTAGGTTTAGCAGCTGTGCAAGTAGGAATATTAAAAAGAGTAATCGTCATTGATCTATATGATGATAATGGTCCAATTGTTTTAATAAATCCAAAAATCCTAAAAGAAAAAGGAGAACAAGAAGTAGAAGAAGGCTGTTTGAGTTTTCCAAATCGTTTTGCAAAAATAATTAGACCAGAAGAAGTTACAGTAGAATATTTAGATAGAAAAGGAAAAAAGGTAAAAACTAAAGCAAAAGATTTACTTGCTCAAGCTATTTGTCATGAAGTTGACCATTTAGAAGGAGAAGTTTTTGTAGATAAAATTATACCAGGTACATTAGAATATGTGGAACCAGAGGAAAAATAAAACATAGAAAAAGGAGAAAAAAGATGCAAAAATTGAACCAATTAAAAAGAGAAATCGATGCTGAAGTTAGATTAGGAATACAGGCAACAGAAGAAAAACAAGAAAAAATAAGAGAATATGTAGATTTATGCTTTGATATGTATGCAGAACAGAAAATGCCAATTTTAGAATTTGAATTTCTAGAAAAGGCATTAGATGTTATACCAATGAAATATACTGATGTTATAAAATTTTCAAGAAAGGCTACTGAACTTGAACTATATGGAAAAGCAGTAGTTAAATTAAGAAAAAGAAAAGAAGGCAAAATAGAAGGTATTACTGAGGAAAGAGAAGAAAAACTAAAAAAATTAGAATATAATTTAGTAAAAGCATATCAGGTAAGAAGTGCAATGTTAATGATGAAAAATGGTAATAAAAATGTAAAAATGATTTCTAAAATGACAGGATTGCCAACAGATGAAATAAATATTTTAAAGATAAAATTATCAAAAAAGCAAGTAACATTAAGAAATACTTTTACAAGAGAAAAAATAGTAGAAATGATATATAAAGGAAAAGACCCATATAAAATACAAGAAGAATATAATATTACTGACTTTGAGATGGAAGATATTAATGACCAAGTAAGATGTAGAAGACTAAGACCTATATTAAAAGATACAGATGTAGAAATGCAAATAAAACAAGATAGCCAAATAAGAATAGAAATGTTATGTATTAAGTTAGGAAAAAAACCAGCAGAAGTGGCTAAAATGTTTAAATTACAAGAGGAAGATATACAAAAACACATTAATTCTGCAATTCAATTTGGATTAATTAAACCAAACCAATTAAATGGAATAGACCCATTATCATATCAAGAAATACCATTTGAAGAATTAGAAATATAGAGGAGAGAAGAATATTGAAAATTGTTTTTATGGGAACCCCAGATTTCGCTGAGAAATCCTTAAAGGCTATATATGAAAAAAAACACGACATTTTATGTGTTGTAACAAATCCAGATAAACCTAAAGGGAGAGGGATGAAATTAACCCCATCTCCTGTAAAACAGTATGCATTAGAAAATGACATACCTGTAATGCAACCACAAACAGTAAAAGAAAATGCTGAATTTATTCAAAAATTAAAAGATTTAAACCCGGATGTTATATGTGTTGTTGCATATGGTAAGTTATTACCACAAGAAATATTGGAAATTCCACGATATGGATGTATCAATGTACATGCATCTTTACTTCCAAAATATAGAGGAGCAGCTCCAATACAATGGGCAATATTAAATGGAGATAACATAACAGGTGTTACAACTATGTTTATGGATAAAGAAATGGATACAGGTGATATTATACTAAAAAAAGAAGTTGAAATAGGAGATAATGAAACAACAGGAGAATTATGGGATAGATTAGCACTATTAGGAGGCAATTTGTTAGTAGATACATTAGAACAAATAGAAAAAGGAATAGCACCAAGACAAAAACAAGAAGAAGATTTTTCAATTGCTCCAATGCTATCAAAAGATATGGCAAAAATTAAATGGGAAGAGCAAACTGCCACACAAATCAAAAATCTAGTTAGAGGACTTAACCCAATTATGGGAGCATATACATTTCTAAATGGCAAAAAAATAAAATTTTGGAAGGTATCAGTAGAAGAAAATATAAACAATGAAGAAATTCCAAATGGTACAATTGTAGACAATAAAAAAGGACTTTTAATAAAGACTAAAGAAGGACTATTAAGAGTATTGGAAATACAGGGGGAAAATGCAAAAAGGATGTCAATTGAAGAATATTTAAGAGGGAATCCAATAAAAGTAGGAGAAAAATTTGGATAAATATAAAAAAATGTTTAAATGGAAGGAGATAAAGATGAATAAGAAAATAATCATAATAGGAGCTGGAGGACATGCAAAGGTTATTGCAGACATAGTCAAAAAAATCGGGGGGGGGTACCATCCTAGGATTCCTTGATGACTCTAAGGAAATAGGGACTGAAATATTAGATTATAAAATTTTAGGAAAAATAAAAGATATAGATATAATGGAAAAGGATATATATTATGTGATTGCTATAGGAAATAATTATTTAAGAAAAAAATCTATGATAATTATCAAATGAAGTTGTATACAGCAATACATCCGACAGCAACTATAGCTGAACATGTAACTATAGGAGAAGGAACTGTTATAATGGCAAATGCATGTATAAATGAGAATACAAAAATTGGAAAGAATTGTATTATAAATACTGGTGCAATAATAGAGCATGATAATATAATAGAAGATTATGTACATATATCTCCAAACGCAACATTAGCAGGAACAGTAAAAGTAGGGAAATACACTCATATAGGAGCTGGAGCAACAGTTATTAATAATAAAACAATAACTTCTAATTGCATTATAGGAGCAGGAGGAGTTGTAATTGATGATATTGAGCAGGAAGGAACATATGTGGGAGTACCTACCAAATTAATTAAGTAGAGGTAGATGAAAATGTATAAAAAATACATAAAAAGGTTTTTAGATTTTATACTTAGCTTAATAAGCTTTATAATATTAAGTCCGATAATGTTAATATTGTACATAATAGTTAGAACGAAACTTGGAAAACCAGTCATATTCAAACAACAGCGACCAGGTAAAAATGAAAAAATATTTACTTTATATAAATTTAGAACAATGACAGATGAAAAAGATAAAAATGGAAAGCTATTACCAGATGAAATAAGACTTACAAAATTTGGAAAGTTTTTGAGAAGTACAAGTTTAGATGAGTTACCTGAACTGATAAATATCATAAAAGGAGACATGGCAATCGTAGGACCAAGACCATTGCTAGTTGAATATTTAAAACTTTATAGTACAGAACAAAAACATAGACATGATGTAAGACCAGGGCTTACAGGATTAGCCCAAATATCTGGAAGAAATTCTATAACTTGGGAAGAAAAATTTAAGCAGGATATTGAGTATATAAATAATTTAACATTTATAAATGATGTAAAAATAATTTTAAAAACGATTGATAAAGTATTAAGGAAAGAAGGAATCTCACAAAATGGTGAGGCAACAATGGAAATGTTTAAAGGAACAGAAGCAAAAGAAGAAGTTACAAACAATATTAGAATTAAAATAGAATAATTTAGGAGAAGCAATTACAACAACAATATATTAAAATTAAGTGTGGAAAGAAGAATTAAAAATGTAATAAAAATTTGTAGAGATAAAATAAAAAGTAAATCTCTCTAAAATTCTCCCAAAAACACTTGATTTTTTCTTAAAAATGTAGTAAAATGAATACGTTAAAAATAGACCTTTTACTTAGCCAATAGAAAGCACCAACTATTCGCTCAGTTAAAGGTGAAAAATAAATAGGAGGTGTATATTATGACAAAGGAAAGAAAACAAGAAATTATTAATACTTATAAAAGAGAAGAAAACGACACTGGTTCACCAGAAGTACAAATAGCTCTTTTAACACAAAGAATCAACGAATTAACAGAACATTTAAAAGTACACGTTAAAGATAATCACTCAAGACGTGGACTATTAAAGATGGTAGGTAAAAGAAGAAACCTATTAAATTATCTATCTAAAAAAGATGTACAAAGATATAGAGATATCGTTGAAAAATTAGGTTTAAGAAAATAAAAATATGAAAAGCCTATGCTTTTATTTGGCATAGGCTTTTTGTAGAATATAAGAAACTAAATTGGTGCAAAATAAAAAAGAAAAAGTGGAATTTAAGTAAGTAGCTTGTATTATATGCTATATTTGTAACATATAATAGAGGTTACGTTCTTAAATTATAGCTTTTTCTAATGAAGGAGGAAATTTTATGTTTAAGACATTTGAAACAGAATTAGCAGGAAGAAAGCTAATATTTGAAACAGGAAAAATGGCAGGATTAGCCAATGGAAGTGTAATAGTAAGATATGGAGATACAGTTGTTATGGTAAATGTAACAGCATCAAAAGAACCAAGAGAAGGAATCGACTTTTTCCCATTATCAGTTGATTATGAAGAAAAACTATATGCTGTAGGAAAAATACCAGGTTCCTTCCAAAAAAGAGAAGGAAAACCAGCAGATAAAGCAATTTTAACTTCAAGAGCAATAGATAGACCATTAAGACCATTATTTCCAAAAGATTTTAGAAATGATGTTGTAGTTGTTGCAACAGTTTTATCAGTAGAACAAGATAATTCACCAGAAGTAGCAGCTATGATAGGTGCATCAGCAGCACTTTCAATTTCAGACATCCCATTTGGTGGACCAACAGCAGCAGTAAATGTAGGAATTGTTGATGGTGAAATTATAATTAACCCAACAGAAGAACAAAGAGAAAAATCAGACTTAAATCTAACAGTTGCAGGAACTCAAGAAAAAATTGCTATGATAGAAGCAGGAGCAAATGAAATTCCTGATGATGTTATGTTAGAGGCAATAAAAAAAGGACATGAAGAAATCAAAAAAATGTGCCAATTTATTCAAAAAATGAAGGAAGAAATTGGAAAACCAAAATTTGAATATAAATCATTTGAAGTAGACCATGAAGTATATGAATATATTGCAGAAAACTTCACAGAAGATATGAAGGAACAAGTGCAAGAAGTTGATAAAGAAACAAGAGATAATAATATTGCTACTTTATCAGAAAAAATTGCAGAAAGTTATGGAGAAAAATTTGGAGAAGAAGCACTTGAAGAACATAAACAAGATATAGGTGAAGCAATATATAAATTAGAGAAAAAATGTGTTAGAGATATGATATTCTATGAGCATAAAAGAGTAGACGGAAGAAAATTAGATGAAATTAGACCATTATCTTGTGAAATAGATTTATTACCTCGTGTACATGGAAGTGCATTATTTACAAGAGGACAAACTCAAGTATTATCAGTAACTACTCTAGGAATGATAAGTGAAGAACAAACATTAGATGGAATTGATACAGAAGAATCAAAAAGATATATGCATCAATATAACTTCCCAAGCTATAGTGTAGGTGAAGCAAGACCATCAAGAGGACCAGGAAGAAGAGAAATAGGACATGGAGCATTAGCTGAAAAAGCATTAGTACCAGTATTGCCATCAAAAGAAGAATTCCCATATGCAATAAGAGTGGTATCAGAAGTATTATCATCAAATGGTTCAACATCACAAGCAAGTATATGTGGAAGCACTTTATCATTAATGGCAGCAGGGGTACCAATAAAAAGACCAGTAGCAGGAATATCAACAGGATTAGTAACAAATCCAGAAGATGAAAATGATTATGTTATGCTAACAGACATTCAAGGATTAGAAGATTTTTTCGGAGATATGGACTTTAAAGTTGGAGGAACAGAAAAAGGAATTACAGCGATCCAAGTAGATATTAAAGTTGATGGATTATCATATGCAGTTATAAAAGAAGCATTTGAAAGAACAAGAATTGCAAGAAAATATATTTTAGATAATGTTATGATGCCAGTAATTAGTAAACCAAGAGAAGAAATATCAAAATATGCACCAAGAATTATTGCAACAACTATTAAAGT
>CANRML010000015.1 GCA_947631725.1 uncultured Clostridia bacterium | reverse complement strand
TTCAATCTCAAGGCTTTCATACCTATGTGTGCCTTTGAGCGAAGCGAGAAAGGAATGATTTTTTTTATGTTTAAAAAGCTAAAAAATGGAAAAACTTAAGATAAATAAATTAAAGAAGGCGAGGATATGCTAATTATATTTTACACATTTTTCTTAATATCACTAATACTTTTAATTATATTATCTATTAAAATACAAATACGATTTGAAAATTTAAAATATAGTTCAGAGCTGATGAGTAAAGAATCACATTTAAATAAAGAATATATAATTTCAATATGTATATATATTTTAAATAAAATTCCAATATTTAGAATCAAATTAACAAAAGAGAAATTTCATCAGTTAAATCAAAAAACACATATAAAAGAAAAATTAGAAAAGCAAATGAAGGAGCAAAATCTTAAACAATTATCAGAAAAATATGATGTAACAAAAGATTTTAAAGAAATTATAAAAAACATAAATATAAGAACTAATAAATTAGACTTAAAGTTAGAAGTAGGAACACAAAATGTAATTTTAACATCTTTTTTAATTCCAGCAATTAGTACATTTTTAGCAATTATACTATATAAAACTGGAAACAAATCAAAAAAACAAAAATATAAAGTTGAGCCAATTTATCAAAATAAAAATTTAATCAATTTCCAATTAGATGGTATATTTGATTTAAAACTGATACATATTATAACCACAATATGTATATTAAAAAAGAAAAGGAGAGTTGAGAAATATGAGCGAACATCCAATAGAAGGTCTTATGACTACAGCTATGAATAGTATTCAAGATATGATTGATGTAAATACTATCATTGGCGAACCTATTGAAACATCTAATAATATAGTTATAATTCCTATTTCAAAAGTATCATTTGGCTTTGCAGCAGGAGGAAGTGAATTTAAAGGAGAAACAGTTGACGAATACAAAAAAGCAGACAAAGAAGAAGAGATTCAATATCGCTTACCATTTGGAGGTGGAAGTGGAGCAGGTGTAAGTATAAATCCAATTGCATTTTTAGTTATAACAAAAGATAATGTAAAACTAATTCCAGTAAATCATTCTTCAAGTATAGACAAATTGCTTGACTATATCCCAGATTTAATAGAAAAAGTAAATAGTACAATGAATCGCTGTATTCAAAATAAAAAGGAAGAGACAGAAAAAATAATTAAAAAAATGGAAGATAGGATGAACAATGAACAAAATACCAAAGAAAAACAGCAAAAAGAAACAACAGAAAAGATAGTAAAAAAAGTGGAAAAATCAAAAGAAGAAATTCCAGATCAAGTTACTTATGAGTATGAATATGATGAAACAGCAAATGATGATGAAATGTAAAAATACCCACCTAAAAAGGTGGGTTAAATTTTTTTAGATAGCAAAAAAATGTCGAAAACTTTTCACATTACGACAAAACTTCTACAATTTTGCTATTGGAAAATATTGGAAAATAGAGTATAATACGAAACGAAAACAAATAGGTTATAGACTAGAAAGGAAGGATTTGTATATATGGAATCAAAATTTTATGAAAAGGACAAGCTACTAGTTTTTAAGATAACAGAAGAAATTGATGACCATAGTGTTCAAAAGATAAGGAGGAAAGCAGATTATGAAATTGAAAGATTTATGCCTAAAAGAGTTGTATTTGATTTTAATTGTGTCACTTTCATGGATAGTGCCGGAATAGGATTATTGGTGGGAAGATATAAATTTGCCAATTTATTGGGTGCTAAATTAGAAGTGACTAATCTTACACAAAGTGTTAATAAAATCTTTGAAATGAGCGGTATTTTAAGATTAATACCAGTAACTACACTTAAAGAAAGTATAGCATAAATACCATAACTAAATTAGAGAGGGGTTAATATGGAGGAACATTTTGAAAATGAAATGAATTTAGAATTTATTAGTAAATCAGCAAATGAAGCTTTTGCAAGAATTTCAGTAGCTGCTTTTGCATCACAATTAGATCCTACTATAGAAGAACTAGCAGATATAAAAACAGCAGTATCAGAAGCAGTTACTAATTGTATAATTCATGCATATGAAAATGAAATCGGAATTGTAAAAATATGTGCTAAATTAAAGAAAAACGAAATTATAGTGCAAATATCAGATAATGGAAAAGGAATAGAAGACATAGAACTAGCAAAAGAGCCACTTTATACAACAAAACCAAATTTAGAAAGATCTGGGATGGGCTTTACTATAATGGAAAGTTTTATGGACTCTATAAATATCGAATCTATTGTTGGAGTTGGAACTAAAGTTACAATGTCTAAAAAAATCAAAAAAGAAGAAGCAGACCAACAAAAAATATCACAAATGACAAGTATGCCATAGAAAAGGAAAGAAAGCTATGTTTGAAAATG
The DNA here is from genome assembly GCA_947631725.1 of uncultured Clostridia bacterium. Classification (GTDB taxonomy): domain Bacteria; phylum Bacillota; class Clostridia; order TANB77; family CAG-508; genus CAG-269. The sequence goes on along the minus strand of CANRML010000015.1, from coordinate 14,831 downwards.
ATAAAAACACTATTCAAAAAGCACAACAAGGTGATCAAGAAGTATTGGAAAAATTGATTAAAGAAAATAGTGGACTAATTTGGAGCATTGTTAAAAGATTTAGTGGAAGAGGATATGAATTAGAAGACTTGTATCAAATAGGTTGTGTTGGTTTTATTAAATCTATAAAAAGATTTGATACCAATTTTGAAGTAAAACTTTCAACATATACAGTCCCATATATATTAGGAGAAATAAAAAGATATATTAGAGATGATGGAACAATAAAAATTAGCAGAAGTATCAAAGAATTACAAGTAAAAATAAGGCAAATACAACAAGAATATAGGAACAAATACAAAGAAGAAATACCAGTAGAGAAAATTGCAAAAAAATTAAAAATAGCAAAAGAAGATATTGCAATTGCATTAGAAGCAAGCAAACCAATTGAATCAATAGATGGAGTATATCAATCTGAAAAGGGAGAAAAAGGAATTGGATTAATTGAAAAAATTTCAACAGGAGAAGATGAGGAAGATATAATTACAAATCGATTGGCTTTAAAAGAAGCAATTGATGGGTTAGCTCCAAAAGATAAGCAAATTATTTTATTGCGTTTTTATAAAGAAAAAACACAAACAGAAGTGGCAAAAATATTGGGAGTTAGCCAAGTACAAATATCAAGAATAGAAAGAAAAATTTTAAGTAAAATGAAATTACTATTATCAGATGTAGGATAGGAGGAAGGATGAAAAAAGTAATTTTGTATATATTGTTCTTAATAACGATTTGTTTTATCTTACCAGCAATTTTTACAAATACAACAAAACAGACAGCTTCTACAGAAAGTATTCCACAGGAAAATACAGATTTAAATAAAAACGAAACAAGTCAAACACCAGTAGCATCAGAAGGAAAATATAGTAAAATTAAGCTATTACATACAAAAACAGGTGAAGTTGAGGAGGTAGATTTAGAATCATATTTATGCAATGTCGTATCAGCTGAAATGCCAGTAACATTTGAAAAAGAAGCTCTAAAAGCACAAGCAATGGTTGCTAGGACATATACTATATATAAAGTAAATAATAAAAAGCATGAAAATAGCGACATTTGTGACAGTAGTAGTTGTTGTCAAGCATGGATTTCAAAAGAAGACAGATTTGCTAGATGGGAAGAGGACAAAAGAGAAGAAAATTGGAAAAAAATCACAGAAGCAGTAAATGAAACAAGAGGAAAAGTAATTACATATAATTCTAGTCCAATAAATGCTTTTTTTCACTCTAATAGTGGAGGAAAAACTGAAATGCCCATTAATGTATGGGGCGGAGGAGGATATCCATATTTGCAAGTTGTAGAAACATCAGGAGAAGATGCATATACTCAATATGCATCTGAAGTAAGTTATACACAAGAAGAACTATTAAATAAATTGAAAGAAAAATATGCAGATATACAAATAGATTTTTCAAATAATGAGGATATAAAAATAACAGAATATACAGAAAGTGAAAGAGCAAAAACTGTAAAGTTTGGAAATCATAATCTATCAGGTGTAGAAACAAGAACTATTTTAGGATTAAAATCTGCTAATTTTGAAATAACAAAACAAGATAATAAAATAATATTTAAGGTAAAAGGCTATGGACATGGTGTTGGTATGAGTCAAACTGGTGCAGATAGTTTAGCAAGGCAAGGACAAAATGCAGAACAAATAGTCCATCATTTTTATATAAATGTAGACATACAAGATGTAAACACACTATAATTTTTCTTTTTATGTATATTTTTCCTAAAAAAGGAAATAATGCTATTAGCATTATTTTTGAAGGAGGATATATATGAGAAGAGATATTAGAAGAAAAGTGAGAAATAACCAGAGTGAAGATATTGAAAATAGGTTAATTAAATATGCAACAATAATTGTTGTAATATTAACTATAATTGTAATCGGATTACTAATATACAGCCAAAGTATAACAGAAGAAATTCAAGAAGGAACACTAAGTGAAGATCAATTAGCAAGTCTAGTAAATAGAACAAATGAAAACACACAAGTAAATGAAGGAACAGAAAGCACAGCTACAGAAATGGGAAAAACAGTAGAGGAAGCACAAAATGAATTAGAAAATAGCAAAAATGAAACAGCCGAAAATAATTCAACAAAATCTGATAGTGGAAAAAACACATTAAATACAACTAAAAGTACAAATGCTAATACAACAAATACAAATAATACACAAAACACATTAAAAACTACAGCAGTGCAAGATAAGAAAGAAAGTGAAGAAGAAACTAAAAAGGAAACATCACAAGAATTAAAATTCATAAAGCCAGTAGAAGGAGAAATAGTAAAAGAATACTCAAAAGAAAACTTAATATTTTCTGAAACATTACAAGAATGGACTGTACACACAGGAATAGATATCAAAGCTGATAAGACAACAGTTGTAAAGGCAGCAGAAGCTGGAACAGTAAAAAGTATAAAAAATGACCCTAGATATGGACTAACAATTGTTGTTGAACATCAAAACGGATTCCAAACAGTATATGCCAATCTTTTAACTTCAGAATTTGTTGTTGAGGGTGAAAAAGTTGAAAAAGAACAAAGTCTAGGAACAGTAGGAAACACAGCAGCATTTGAAAGTGCAGAAGAAGCACATCTACATTTTGAAATATTAAAAGATAATATTCAAGAAGACCCAAATATATATTTAAAATAGGGATAAGCCCCTGCCAAAATTCTTTGGCAAGGGCTTATATAATTATGTGAAGAAAGCGGCATTTCTTTCTTTATGACTGATGCAGTCATAAAGAAGTGAAAGCTTTTCCACCTCAGATGGCAATACAAACTTGTTAAAACCATCAAGGGAAAAAAGATCATAAAACTTCTCATCCAGCCAAAGATAGATAGGATAATTTAAGTTTGAAAGCACTTTTACCAATTCATTGAGCTCATGCTCATTTGAACTTGAAAAGTTAGCATCAATAATTATCGCATCTACTTCCGGCAGAACCAACTGAGATATGTTCTTAGCATGTATATCCTTACTTAAAGGACATATTCTAAAAGCAGATTTCCGTTCTGGTTCCTTGTGATAGGACAAAAAGTCCACCGAATTGTTACCGTAATACAAGATTTTCCACATAATTAATCCTCCTTGTGCTAATATTTTTTGTATATATATATTATACCATTATTATGTAAAATTGACAAGTTAGAAATTGCCATTGACTTATTTTTCAAAATACGATAAAATATATATGCTAAACAAAGGAGGAATAAAATGAAGAAAGTAAGATACAATAATGAAGAATATACTATAGAAAAACCAATAACAGTCCAAGAACTTTTAAAAAAAGAAATAGAAAAAAGCAAATATACAGTTGTAGGATGTATCTTTAATAATGAATATCAAAATTTATCATATAAAATCCAAACAAGTGGTACATTAGAATTAATTGATACATTTTGCAAAACTGGGATGAAAATATATGCAAGAACTTTAGTATATGTTATGGGAAAAGCATTTGAAAAAATTTATCCAAATGAAAAAATGACAGTAGAGTATAGACTAGGAAATGCTATGTTCTGTACTTGTGATAATTTAAAAATAACACAAACATTTATTGAAAAAATGACTAAAGAAATTCAAAAAATAATAGACAAGAACTTACCTATTAAACAAGTAATAATGACAAGAAAAGAAGCAGAAGAGTTTTATAAACAAAATAATACTTCAAAAGGAAGATTACAACTTGATTTAAAAGATAATGAAGAAATATATATGTATTATTGTGAAAACTATTCAAATTATTGCTTTGGAACATTAGCAAATAGAACAGGAATAATTAATAATTTTGAAATAATACCATATAGTGATGGATTTTTAATTTGTTATCCAAGTTCAAAATCACCAAATAAAATGCAAAAATTCAAATCTACCAAAAAATTGGCTTGGGCGTTGGAAGAATATGAAAAAATTCATAAAATTTTAAATATGAATACATTATATAAACTTAATAAATCCATTGAAGAAAACAAAATGAAGGAAGTAATTATGCTTGCAGAAGCATTACATGAAAAAAAGATTGCAAATATAGCAGATGATATCGCCAAAAGGAAAAATGTTAAGATGGTATTGATTGCAGGACCATCTTCATCTGGAAAGACAACTTTTGCTCAAAGACTAGGAATACAACTAAGATTAAATGGACTAAGACCAGTTACAATTTCTGTTGACAATTACTTTGTTGAAAGACAAGACAACCCAAGAGATGAAAATGGAGATTATGACTTTGAATGTATTGAAGCAATAGATTTAAAATTACTTAATGAACATTTAGTTAAACTATTAAATGGTGAAGAAATAGAAGTACCAAAATTTGACTTTCATGTAGGAACAAAAAGATACTATGGAGATAAATTAAAACTAGGAGAAAATGATATCTTAATAATTGAAGGAATTCATTGCTTAAATGATAAATTAACAAATCAAATTTCTAAAAAAGAAAAATATAAAGTATATATAAGTGCATTAACAGTATTAAACATGGATAGATATAATCCTATTTCTACAACAGATACAAGATTAATTCGTAGGATTGTAAGAGATTATCAATTTAGAGGATATTCAGCAGGACATACACTTAATACATGGCATAAAGTAACTCAAGCTGAAGAAAAAAATATATATCCATATCAAGAAGATGCAAATTCAATTTTTAATACATCACTAATATATGAAATAAATGCATTAAAAGATACAGCAAAGCCACTATTAGAAGAAATTACACCCGATGAAAAAGAATATGCAGAAGCTAGAAGATTATTAAATATGTTAAAATATTTTGAATCAATTCCAAAAGAACAAATACCAAATAACTCACTAATAAAAGAATTTTTAGGCGGAGGAGATTTCAAATATTAATTGACATTTTTCCAAAAGAGCAGTATAATAGATATGTAAAAAAATATAAAGGAGAAAAAAGATGATAGCAAAGTATTGGAAAAAAATAGGATTAGTTATTTTGTTAATAGCATGTATTTTTAATATTATGAGTAAATTAGTACATAAATTGTCTCTTAATAAAGAAATGATATCATCAGCAATATATATGTTACAAAATCAAGAGGAAACAAATAAGGAAAAATAGTATAAAAGACTTGAAAAATCTTAAAAAATATGTTATGATAGAAAACAGTCAAGTTTAAAAAAGCAAAAAAGAGGTGAAAATAATGAAAGAAGGAATCCATCCAAACTATAATCAAACAACAATCACATGTGCATGTGGTAATGTATTAGAAGTTGGATCAACAAAAAAAGATATAAAAGTAGATATATGTTCAAAATGTCACCCATTTTGGACAGGAAATCTAAGACAAGAAACAGCAGGTGGTAGAGCAGATAAATTTAAGAAAAAATACGGACTTGCATAAAAATGTAGAAGGCGAAGCAAAATGCTTCGTCTTTAAAATTGTCTCTTGCAAAAACTTATAAAATGTATTAAAATACCCTTAATGGAGGAAACAAAAATGGACACAAAACAAGAAATAGATATACAAAAAGAATTCATGAAAAAAGTTAAAGAATTAAATAATAAAATTCAAAAATATGCAATATTTACAATGGGATGTCAACTAAATGAAAATGATTCAGAAAAAATATCAGGTATGTTAGAAGAAATGAATTATGAAAAAATAGAAGACATAAAAAATGCAGATTTAGTAATATTTAATACCTGTTGTGTTAGAGAAAATGCAGAAGACAGACTATTTGGAAAATTAGGAGAATTAAAAAAGATAAAAGAAGAAAAAGGTACAATTATTGCAATTGGTGGATGTATGATGCAGGAAAAACATATTACAGATAAAATTAAAGAAAGTTATCCATTTGTTGACCTTTTATTCGGTACACATACATTACATAAACTTCCAGAAGATTTATATAAAATATTAAATCAAAAACAAAAAGAAGAAGACATTATTGATATAGATGGCAAAGTTTATGAAGGATTACCAATAAAAAGAGATAGTAATTTGAAAGCATCTGTAACAATTATGAACGGGTGTAATAACTTTTGTAGTTATTGTATTGTACCATATGTACGAGGAAGAGAAAGAAGTAGAGAGCCAAAAGATATTATTAAAGAAGTAGAAAATTTAGCAAAGAGTGGATATAAAGAAATAACTTTATTAGGTCAAAATGTAAATTCATATTTAAGAGTAGAAAGAGAAAAAAATATTCCATTTGAGCAATATAAAGGAATAAATTCATTTGCAACTTTGCTACAAGAAATAAATAAAATTGATGGAATTGAGAGAATACGCTTTATATCACCACATCCAAAAGACTTTACAGATGATGTTATAGATGCAATTGCTAAATGTGAAAAAGTATGTAAATTAGTTCATTTACCATTACAAGCAGGTAGCACTAAAATATTAAAAGATATGAATAGAAAATATACAAAAGAACAATATCTAAAACTAGTAGAAAAAATGAAAGAAAAAATTCCAAATTTAACAATATCAACAGATATTATCGTAGGATTCCCAGGAGAAACAGAAGAGGATTTTGAAGATACCTTAGATGTTGTAAGAAAAGTAGGATATGAACAGGTATATATGTTTATATATTCAAGAAGAATAGGAACTCCAGGAGATAAAATGGAAAATCAGATACCAGAAGAAATAAAACATATAAGATTTGATAAGTTAAAAAAACTAGTGGAAAATAAAATTTATGAGAATAATCAAAAATACTTAGGAACAACTCAAACCATATTAGTAGAAGGAAAGAGTAAAAATAATGAAAATACATTAACAGGTAGAACAGATAGCAATAAAGTGGTTATTTTTGAGGGAGATAATGACTTGATTGGAAAAATGTTAAAAGTAGAAATTGTTTCAGAACATATGTGGTATTTGAAAGGAGAAATTAAACATGGCAGAATATTCACCAATGATGCAAAAATATCTTGAAACAAAAGAGCAATACAAAGATTGCATCTTATTTTATAGATTAGGCGATTTTTATGAAGTGTTTTTTGATGATGCAATAACTTGTGCAAGAGAATTAGAAATAACTCTAACAGGAAAAGACTGTGGACAAGAAGAACGTGCACCAATGGCAGGTGTACCATATCACGCTGCTGAAATGTATATATCAAGACTAATTGCTAAAGGTTTTAAAGTAGCAATTTGTGAACAATTAGAAGACCCAAAAACAGCTAAAGGTATAGTAAAAAGAGGTGTTATAAAAGTAGTTACACCTGGTACAGTTATAGATTCTAATATGCTAGAAGAACGTAAAAACAACTATATCATGGCAATATATAAAACAGGAATATTTTATGGAATTAGTGTATGTGATATTTCAACAGGTGAAATGTATGCAGCAGAAATAAAAGACAATCAAAACTTTCCTCTACTATTAGATGAACTTGCAAGATTTAATCCATCAGAATTAGTTGTTAATAGTATGATGGCAGAATGCCAAGAAGAAATGTCAAAAATCAAAGAAAGATTTGAAACATATGTCACACGTTTCCAAGACAAATTTTTTGATAAAGAAAAAGACAAATTAGTAACACGTTTTAATATTGTAGACAATAATCAAAAAGTAGTTGAAAACTTAGAAGAAAAAGAATTAGCAGTATGTAGTATAAATGCGCTTTTAACATATATTGAGCAAACACAAATGACAACATTAGAGCACTTAAACAAGATTGTTATATATCAAATATCTAAATATATGTCATTAGATATAAATGCAAGAAGAAACTTAGAAATAACAGAAAAAATGAGAGATAAATCTAAAAAAGGAACTTTACTTTGGGTATTAGATAAAACATCAACATCAATGGGAGGAAGACTTTTAAGAAGATGGCTAAATGACCCACTTATAGACACATTAGAAATAAACAAAAGACTAGATAGTGTGAAAACTTTAAAAGAGAATATCATATTAAGAGGAGACATTATAGAAAACTTAAAAAAAGTATATGATATTGAAAGACTAGCAGGAAAAATGGCTTATGGAAATGCTAATGCAAGAGACATGATAACATTAAAGCACTCATTAGAAAAACTACCAGAATTAAAACAAACTTTAAAAGACATTGAAACACCATTATTAAAAGAGCTATATGATAACATAGATGAGTTGACAGATATTTGTGCATTAATTGAAAAAGCTATTGTAGAAGATCCTCCTATGACTATAAAAGATGGAGGAATTATAAAATTAGGATATGACGAAGAAATTGATAAATTAAAAACAGCAACTACTCAAGGAAAAAATTGGATTGTTAATTTAGAGCTTGAAGAAAAAGAAAAAACAGGAATTAAAAATCTAAAAGTAGGATTCAATAAGGTATTTGGATATTTTATTGAAGTTACAAAATCAAATCTAAAACTAGTACCAGAAAGATATATTCGTAAACAAACCTTAACAAATGCAGAAAGATATATTACTGAAGAATTAAAAAATCTAGAAAATCAAATATTAGGCTCAGAAGAAAGAGTTATAAATTTAGAATATAATGCATTTATAGAAATTAGAGAAGAAATTGCAAAAAATATAAAAAGATTACAGAAAACTGCTGTTAGTGTAGCAACTTTAGATGTACTAAGTTCATTTGCACAAGTAGCAGAAGATTTAAATTATTGTATGCCAAAAGTTGATAATAGTGGAGTAATAGACATTAAAGGAGGAAGACATCCTGTAATCGAAAAAATGTTAGGAGCAGGAGCTTTTATTGAAAATGATACATATTTAGACAAAGATGAAAATCGCTTATCTATAATAACAGGACCTAATATGGCAGGAAAATCAACATACATGAGACAAGTAGCTCTAATAACTTTAATGGCTCAAATTGGTAGCTTTGTACCAGCTCAAGAAGCAAGAATAGGTGTTGTAGATAAGATATTCACTAGAGTAGGAGCATCAGATGATTTAAGTATGGGACAAAGTACATTTATGGTTGAAATGATAGAAGTTGCAACAATTCTAAAAGAAGCAACTGCAAATAGTTTGGTGATTTTAGATGAAATAGGTAGAGGAACTTCTACATATGATGGATTATCAATTGCTTGGGCAGTGGCAGAATATATTGCAGACAAGGAAAAATGTGGTGCAAAAACATTATTTGCTACACACTATCATGAATTAACAGAGCTAGAAAACGAATTAGAAGGTATAAAAAATTATTCAATAGCAGTTAAGGAAAAAGGAGAAGATATAATATTCTTACGTAAAATAGTAAGAGGTGGAACAGACGAAAGCTATGGAATTCATGTGGCTCGTTTAGCAGGAGTACCAAAGGCAGTAACAGGAAAAGCCAATGAAATATTAAAAACTTTAGAGAGAAAGAGCATTTTAAAGAATAAAAAAGACGAAAAGAAGGATAAAAAACAAGTAGAAGGCCAATTCGATATGTATAATTATAAATTAGCAGAAATTGCACATGAAGTAGATAAAATAAACTTAAACGAATTAACACCAATTGATGCATTAAATACATTAGTTCATATTAAAGAAAAAATGAAGTAAAAAAGCAGATGTCAGGCTCTGCTTTTTTTGTTTAGGTATAAAGAATACTATCTTTTGGAATAGCTAATTTAATTTTAGTGATTTCACCTACATTTGCAAAACAAAGTAATTTAGAAGCAAACCATCTTGGACTTCTGATTTTTGTTTGCATATAAGGTATATCATCTTCACTAATCTCTACTATAGTTATAGAAGATTTGGGATAAGTAAACTTTTTTTCAGTAACACTGTTATAAAAAGTGTATTCATCTGATGCTTTGTCATAAAAGCAATAATGTGGTATATCTGCAATTTTACAAACTGGAGATATAGCATATTTTGTTCCACTGACAGTAGATTCATACCATATCATTGTTGGCATAAAATCAAAAACTAAAAATATAAGACCGATGATAGAAACTAAAATACCTTTAAAAATTTTCCCATTTTCAATTTGTTTATAACCAATATACACAAAAGATAAAAACATTATTGAAAATGCCATGATATACCCCCTCTAATTAGAAGTGACAAATACTATATGATTAAACCTAAAACCTGACAAATTAGGTAAAATAAGGGATAAAAAAATAGTCACATATTTTATTTTACCATATGTAGATTAAAAAATCAAATATATGTAACAAAATATATGATATAATTGTATAAGAGATAGAGGAGGGAGAAAATTTGGAACAAAAAACAGATAAACAATTATACCAAGAATTTTTAAAAGGAAACAATAATAGTTTTGAAGAACTTGTTATTCGCCATAAAGACAAGCTCATATATTTTATTACCACATATGTAAAAAATATTGATATAGCAGAAGATATTGCACAAGATGTATTTGTATATATCTTAATACATAAGAAGAACTATAATTTTCAATATTCACTAAAAACATATCTATATATGATTGCAAAATCGAAAGCTTTAAATTTTTTAAAACATGAAAAGAAAATTAGTTACACAGATGACATAGAGAGCCTAGATAATATACATAAATCTTATGAAAAACAATTGAATTCATTAGAAGATATGATATTTCAAAAAGAAAAAGCTAGACAATTACATAATAGTATCAATAAGTTAAAAAGAGATTATAAACAAGCGATTTATTTGGCAGATATAGAAGAAATGAAATATCAGGAGATACGGAAAAATAATGAAAAAATCTATGTCTAGTACAAAAGTATTGATTCATAGAGCTCGAAAAACATTAGAAAAATTAGTAAGAGAGGAGAGTGAGAAATATGAAGGATAACAGAGAATTTATAAATGGAATTTATGAAAAATATGAAGAATATCAAAATGAAAAACATTTAAGATATAAACGCTTTGTACCTGTATTGTCTTTTGCAACTTTGGTTGTTACTGTATTTATTGGCACATCAATATACAGAAATAATATTAATAAGCCTGATATTATCATAAATGAAGTAACAGATGTAACAAACATAGGAACAGTAGCAAGTGTTGATACATTTCAAAACTTTTATGAACTTTTGAAAAAACAAGAAAATACAAATGCAAATATGAGTAAATCTACAAATTTAGCTGAAACTAATAAAGAAGAAATGATAGTAGAAGATACTGCAGAAAGTGAACAAGCAGAATATAGTCAAACTAATACACAAGTTGATGGTGTAGATGAAGCAGATATCATAAAAACAGATGGAAAATATATTTATTATGTTGCAGATAAAAAAATTGTAATAGTGGATATTCAAAATTCTGATAGTAGCAAAAAAGTATCAGAAATTCCTTTTGAAACTAATGATACCTATGTAAGAGAGATATATGTAAAACAAGATAAGCTAATAGCTATAACTTCAAAAAACGAAATAAAAACAGAAACAAGAAGTATTTATGAAACGACAGATGTAGCATATGTAGATGGAATAACAATAAAAACTGTTGCTATTATATATAATATCAAAAACCGTGAAAATCCAGAAGAAGAAAGACGTGTTGAATTAGAAGGTACATATATTTCTTCAAGGATGATTGGAGACAATATATATTTTGCAACAAGTAAATATATATCAAATGCAATAAATATGGTAAAACGTTATCCTATTGAGGAACTAAAAGAAGATGATTACAAACCAACATATGTAGATACTGCTATAACTCAAGAAAGTAAATATATCCCTTTTAATAAAATACAATATTTTGATGATACAAATATAACAAACTATTTAATAGTTGCAGGATTTGATATTAGTAAAAAAGAAGCGGCAGATGTAGAAACATTTTTAGGAGCAGGTGATACGATATATTCGTCAAATAAAAATATGTATATTACAAAAATAATAACTACATATGATATTAATACATATACTCTTTTAGGATATAATACAAAAATTATTAAATTTAAATTAGATAATGGAAATATCACATATCAAAAAGATACTACAATAAAAGGAAAAATTTTAAATCAATTCTCTATGGATGAAGATGCAGATGAAAATTTCAGAATAGCAACAACTCAAGAAATACAAGGAAACACAGAAAACATGTTATACATTTTAGACAAAGAACTGAAAGGTGTTGGAAGTTTAACAGGACTAGCAAATGGAGAAAAAATATATTCTGTTAGATATATGGAAGATAAAGCATATATCGTTACATTTAAACAAGTAGATCCATTATTTGTAATTGATTTATCAGACCCAAAAAATCCACAAAAACTAGGAGAACTAAAAATTCCTGGTTATAGCACATATTTACATCCATATGATGAAAATCATATAATTGGCTTAGGATATGATACTAAACAAAATGGAGAATCAATTCAAAATAACGGATTAAAGCTTTCAATGTTTGATATAACAGATGTAAATAATCCAAAAGAATTATTTACTGAAAAAATTGGAAATACATATACAAGTTCAGATGCAATATATAATCATAAAGCCATCTTATACCTAAAAGAAAAAAATATAATAGCATTTTCAACTAAAACATATCAAAATCAGAAAAATATTTCAAAAGCATTAATATATGAAATTGACTTAAATAAAGGTTTTATTTTGAAAAATGAATATGCAGAAGACATAACAAAAGATTACAAAAAGGGGATTGAGAGAATAGTATTTGCAAATGGAAGATATTATTTAGTGTCTAAAGAAACAATTATAAGTATTGATGAAAACACATGGCAAAATGTTGATAAAATAGAAATTTAAGAATAAAATACTATGCTAAAATATTGATTTTAGTATGGTATTTTATTTTTTCTAATATGTATACATAAAAAATTATCAAAACTACTAGACTTTTTCAACAAAATTATATATAATAGGAGAAAATACAGTTTGGAGGGGAAAACAATGTATGAGAGAAGTGCAATTGTTTTAGAAAGATATTTAAGTAAAATATTTGGACAAGATAATGCAACTGGCATTAAAGCTAATTACAATCTTTATACAGATATTTTAAAAGAAATGGAAAAATATCAAATTGTTACTGATGAAGAAGAAAAAGTTATAGAAGAATTTGATGCAATAGCACAAAAAATGCAAGCCATCCAAAAGAAACAAGAGATGTTATGCTCTGATAATATTGAACAAGAGGAAGAAAGAAATAGATTATTTAATGATTTTGATCAAGATCCAGCTACAATTGAAAAAAAATTATCAAAAATTGAAAAAATATTAGAAGAAAATGCTGAAGAACAAAAACAATTAAGAAAAGAATATATAGAATTTTTTAGTCAATTTACTGAAAAACAGAAAATTAGAAATAAATGTAGTAAAACTAGAAGAACAGCTGAAACAAATCATATAAGAGTTTTAAATGAAACTGTAGAAAAAATGGAATTAATAGACCCAGAAGCTATGGTGAGAGTAAGACAATTCATGACTATAGATAATGAAGATATCTGCCAAAAATTAAATAAGATAATGCTAGAAAATGGTAAAAATGAAAAAATTAAATTTAATGAAGAAGTTATAAAAAAAGCAGTAGCAACAAGAATAGATATAGCAAAAAAAGAAGCTGAGTGCTATCTTAACAGTTATGATAAGTTAAAAAAACTTATGACAGAAGTTGACAATGACGCTGTAAAATTAGCTAAATATCAGAAGTCACAAAGAGATATACAAATTAAATTAGATTTTTTAAATACAGAAAAAGAATATATTGTAAGCTTTTTAGACAATGAAAGGATGACAGCTGTTGGTGGAGAAAAAAATCATCAACAAATGATGAAAGATGCCTGCGAAAAATATGATGTTGATATAAGACAAATTAACAATTTATATAGTCTACTTCTAAAAGAAATGCTTGGAAAAGCTACTAAAAAAGCATATAATGAATTATATAACAGTACATATTTAACAAATATTGAAGAAACAGAAAAAAGCTTTAATCAAGAAGTAAATAGTATAAAATCTAATATTGGAACTATAATAAACACAAATTATTGGCGTATAGAGGGAATAAAAAATATTTATGAATTATTTAATAAACAGGTTCAAGAAAATTTTGAAAGAGATTTAACTGAATTTATGCCAGTAGAAGAAGCAAAAGAACTAAGAAAATCCTTAAAAACTGAAACAAATATTAATGAAGATGAGGAAGATTGGTTTATAACTAATGATGAGATAGAAGATGAAAGTAGAGAATATGAGGATGAGGACGAAGAAGATTGGATTGATAGTTCAGATGAAGATGAAGAAGAAAATGAATATGAAGATGAAGACGAGGAAGACGATGAAGAAATAGATGACTTCGAATATGATGGCTTTGAAGAAGAAGACGAAGAAAATGATGAAGATGATGATGACTGGGATGATGAAGACGAAGATAGTGGAGAATATGAAGATGAAATAGAAGAAGACGAGGAAGATGATGATAAATTTGACTTAGAAGATGAAGAACCAATTTTTAATTCTAATGAAGAAAAAATAGAGGAAAGTATTCCAAAATCAACTCGTGATAGTAATGATTTTGAAGCAAAATTAAGAGAAAAGTTAGCTAGTAAAAATAAAGGAAAAAACAAAAAAAATAAAAAATTCGAAGAATTTGCATGGGATGAAGAAAAAGATGAAACTAAAAAAGTAAAAAGTAGAAGGAAAAAAGCTGAAAGGATGTCAGAAAATGAAGATAATGGAATATTCAATAAGCTTTTTAAAGGTAAATAATCTAAAGAACTTCTGTTAATTCAGAAGTTTTTTTAATTCAAATGTAAAAAAACACAAAATTTCACTTGAAGATGTATAGGAAATCGTCAAGTGAAAAGTTAAATGCAATTCTGTAAAGTAAATGCAATTTGTATGAGAAAAAGCCATTTAAAAGCAATAT
>CANRML010000014.1 GCA_947631725.1 uncultured Clostridia bacterium | reverse complement strand
CATATACATAACACCTACAGTTACTGGTTTTGCAAATGGATCTCCTGTACGTCCATCATATAATATTGATTTTCCATCTGCACTCATTCCTGCTTCTTTTAATATTTCTTCAACATCTTTTTGTGTTGCACCATCAAATACTGGTGTTGAAACATGCCATCCTAATGCTTTTGCTGCTCCACCTAAATGTACTTCTAATATTTGACCTAAGTTCATACGAGATGGAACACCTAGTGGGTTTAATAAGATGTCAATTGGAGTACCATCTGGTAAAAATGGCATATCTTCTTCTGGTAATACTCTTGAAATAACACCCTTGTTTCCATGACGTCCTGCCATTTTATCTCCAACAGAGATTTTTCTCTTTGTTGCAATATAGCATCTAATAATTTGGTTAACTCCTGGTCCTAATTCGTCTGAATTTTCTCTTGTAAATATTCTTACATCTACAATTGTTCCAGCTTCTCCATGTGGTACACGTAAAGATGTATCTCTTACTTCCCTTGCTTTTTCACCAAATATTGCTCTTAATAGTCTTTCTTCTGCAGTTAATTCTGTCTCTCCTTTTGGTGTTACTTTACCAACTAATATATCTCCTGGTCTTACTTCTGCACCAATTCTAATAATTCCATTTTCATCAAGGTCTTTTAATACGTCATCTCCAACATTTGGTATATCTCTTGTAATTTCTTCTGGTCCTAATTTTGTATCACGGCATTCACAATCATATTCTTCTATATGAATAGATGTGAATACATCCTCTTTTACTAGTCTTTCATTTAATAAAATAGCATCTTCGTAGTTATATCCTTCCCAAGTAGAAAATGCAACTAATACATTTTTTCCTAGTGACATTTCTCCATCTTTAGTAGCAGGTCCATCTGCAATGGCATCTCCTTTTTTAACTATTTCACCTTTTTTTACAATTGGCTTTTGGTTTATACAAGTTCCACCATTTGTTCTCTTAAATTTACGCAATTTATGTACTACAGTTTTTCCATTTTGATATTTTACTGTAATTGCATCTCCTGTTACTTTTTCAATAACTCCATCATCTTCTGCTAATACTAATATTCCAGAGTCTTTTGCTGCCCTATATTCAATACCTGTTGCAACTATTGGTCTTTCTGTTATCATTAGAGGTACTGCTTGACGTTGCATGTTTGCACCCATTAGAGATCTTTTTGCATCATCATGCTCTAAGAAAGGTATCATCGCTGCTGCTATAGATACTAATTGTTTTGGTGAAACATCAATATATTGTACTTGGTCTTTGTCTACTTCAATAATATCATTTTTATAACGTACTCTAATTCTGTCATTTATAAATTGTCCTTTTTTATCCATTGGTTCTGATGCTTGTGCAATAATATAGTTATCCTCAATATCTGCACTCATATATTCTACAATGTCAGTTGCTTTATGTGTTTTTGGATCTATCTTTCTATATGGTGTTTCTATAAATCCATATTCATTTATATTTGCAAACGAAGAAAGTGCTGATATTAATCCAATGTTTGGTCCTTCTGGTGATTCTATTGGGCATAGTCTTCCATAGTGTGTATAATGAACATCACGAACTTCGAATCCTGCTCTTTCTCTTGTTAATCCACCAGGTCCTAAAGCAGAAATTCTTCTTTTATGTGTTAATTCTGAAAGTGGATTTGTTTGATCCATGAATTGTGATAATTGTGAGCTTCCAAAGAATTCTCTAATTGCTGATGTGATTGGCTTTGTATTTATTAATGTTTGAGGTGTTACAACATCTAAGTCTTGAATTGTCATCCTTTCACGAACAACTCTTTCTAACCTTGCTAATCCTATTCTAAATTGATTTTGTAAAAGTTCACCTACGCAACGAATTCTACGGTTTGCTAAGTGGTCAATATCATCTGGTTTTCCAATTTCATTTGCTAAGTTTAATAAATAGTTTATTGATGCAATCATATCATCAACTGTAATATGTTTTGGTACTAATTCGTCATATCTTTCTTGCATCATTTTTACTAAATCTTTTTTATCTGTATGGTCAATTATATCTTTTAATACTTCATAATGTACATCTTCTTTGAAGTGTAAACTGCTCAAGTCTACTTTTGGTAAAACTTTGTGAGGGTTTACTGTTCCATTTCCTATTATTCTAACTGTTTTTTCACCTATTAAAACATCAACAATATTTATACCTGAGTTTTGGATATTTTGAGCCACTTCTTCAGATATTGTTTCTCCAGCTTGAACAAATACTTCTCCTGTTTCATTATCTACAACATCTTTTGCAGATATTTTTCCTTTTATTCTGCCTGCTAGTCCTAATTTTTGGTTAAATTTATATCTTCCTACTTTTGCTAAATCATATCTTCTTCCATCATAAAATAAACCATTAAATAAACTTTTAGCAGCTTCGACTGTTGGTAGTTCTCCTGGTCTTAGTTTTTTATAAATTTCAATTAAAGCATCTTCTTGGTTTTTGATTGGATCTTTTGCAATTGTTGCTGTTATCATTTCTTCTTCACCAAATAATTCTCTTATTTGGTCATCACTTATTACACCAATAGCTCTTAATAATGTAGTTACTGGTACTTTTCTTGTACGGTCAACACGAACCCAGAAAATATCATTTCCATCTGTTTCATATTCTAGCCAAGCTCCTCTTAGTGGCATAACTGTAGATGTGTATGTTTTCTTTCCTGTTTTTGTATCAAATATTTCGTCATAATAGCAACCTGGTGAACGTACTAATTGGCTAACAACAACTCTTTCTGCTCCATTAATAATAAATGTTCCACTATCTGTCATTAGTGGGAAATCCCCTAAATAAATTTCTTGCTCTTTTATTTCTCCTGTTTCACGATTGATTAGTCTAACTTTTGCATGTAATCTACTAGAGTATGTTGTATCTCTTTCTTTTGCCTCTTCTAATGAATATTTTGTCTTGTCCTCCATATAATAGTCAAAAAATTCAAGAACTAGATTTCCAGAATAATCTTCTATTGGTGATATATCCTTTAAAACCTCTCCTAATCCTTCTTCTACAAACCAATCATATGAATCTTTTTGTACTTTAATTAGGTTTGGCATTTCGATAAAATCTCCAACTTTTGCGAAATCTTTTCTTGAAGCCTTTTCATATTGGATGTCTTTTAGTTTCAAAAAAATCACTCCTTATATATTATTGAAGCAGAATGAATTTATTTGATTTTAGGAAAAGTCCTTCTTAGAATATAGTTCCTATTAAAGTATTTAAAATGTCTGCTTTTCACTTTAAAATCCCTTATGGTGTCCTATACCTAATTCCTCTTTTCTTAAAATAAAAATCTTTGATAAAATATTTTTGAATAAATATTGCAAATATTATTATACCAAAATTTTCTTACGGATGTCAAGCTTTTTAAGAATTTTTTTACAAAAATATTACAATATTATTTCAGGCAATTTGCAAATTGACATAAATTATTGTATACTGTATCTATCTTATTTTTTATAATCCTGTTTTGCAGGTTAAAATATAGCAACTATAGAGAATAATTATTAACAGGAGGTATTGTAAAATGAAAGTTTTTGAAAGTCTAAGTAAAAAATTGAAAGGAGAGGTTTTTAAGTCTAATATCAAATGGCGTACAGTAGTCATTGCAGTCTTGTTTTTCATATTTATGCTTCTTTATCTTGAGATTTCTGCAACATCAGTTTTTTATGCTATAATTTGGGGAGCTTATATTGTTTTTTCTTCTTTTATATTAGAAAAACACATGTCTACCCTAAAAGCAGATTTATCATCTTTTGTAAAAAATTTTCGGTCCGTTTTCATTGTAGTATATGTTATATGGGCTATAGGCATTATATTGTTTACAAAAGGTAATCTTCTGGCTATATTCTTTGCTATTGGTTATAGTTTACTTGCTATTGCTTTTGCAGTAATTTTGTTTTACTATGATACTGACAAAGAAGAGCCTAGAGAAGCTATTTCAAATTTGCGTATGAAACATTTAAGTGAATATGGAATTGTTAACAAGGTAACTATTGATATTTTTCAGTCTTTGGAAAATGAGGTAAAAGATTTTTTAAATCTATCTATGGATACAAATGACGAATATCTTTTCCTATATGACAAGTATTTATCTACTTTGACTGGAATATCCAATAATTACATTAAAGCTAGTTGTTTGCTTGTCAGTTTAATGGAGAAGCCAAAAGCTTTTACCCCAAAGCTTTCTTATGAAGATCTTACATCTTCAGAATTTGAGCAGTATAATGAAATAAATTTTAATATTGCTTTAAATTCTGTTTGTGAGGTTTTAGGTATTTCTTCAGAAGAATTGATGAAAGATGAAAAGTATTATGATATGCTTTATAGAAGTGCTACATCTATCATTAATTATTCTGATGTTGGCGATAAAGCCTCAAGTCTTTTGATTTATTCTTACCTACTTTCTAATTTTCATTGATTTTTCGCCCTATGTTTATTAAGCATAGGGCATTTTAATTGACAAAATTATATTATTATTATATGATATATATCAAATAAACTAAAGATTGAAAGGAAGCAATTTATATGTCTACTTTACCTATTTTTGTTAAATATTTAATAACTGCATTTATTGGAATGATCCCTATTGTAGAATTAAGAGGAGCTATTCCTATAGGAGTGTTTACTTTTCACTTGAATTATTTAGAGTCTTTTATTTGTAGTTTTATTGGAAATATTATTCCTGTTTATTTTATAGTTAAATTTATTCGCCCATTATTTGATTTTTTTGGAAGATGGAAACCTTTTAAAATTGTTATTGATTGGGCATCTGAGAAAGCTACTAAAAATATAGAAAATAATCCTAGGTTGCAAAATTTTGCAGCACTTGGTTTGTTTTTATTTGTTGCCGTTCCATTACCAGGTACAGGTGCTTGGGTTGGTTCTCTAATTGCAAATTTCTTAGATTTGCCTCCTAAAAAAGCTATTCCTCCAATTATTGCAGGTGTTATAACTGCTGGAATTATTATTCTTACATTAACTGCTATTGCAAATGGTGGTATTCAATATTTGTTACAAAGAAATTAAGTTGTTTAATTATTAATTTTTCTTTTAATAAAAATAAACCATACAATCAATAATTTTGTATGGTTTATTATATTTGGAGCACGTAGCGGGAATCGGACCCGCGAATCAGCCTTGGCAAGGCTGTATTTTACCACTAAATTATACGTGCATTTATATATTAAATTCTTAATATATAATAGCAAATTTTATATGTATTGTCAAGCAATGATTTTAAAAACACCATTTCTTAATTGCCAATTGGTGCAAAATCATCTGTTACTATTTTTTTATTACTAGTATAGTTTAAAACTTCTGTATTTAAAAGTTCTTCATAATCTTCTGTATTATTTATTTCTAAATTTCCTTTTATTCCAACTAATATAAGATTTTGAATTTCGTCTTTATTCACATTTGATCTTACTTTATATAGTTTTTCATCATCAAATACGGCTTTATAAGTTGCATATTCATATTCAATAAATTTAGCTTTTTCTCCTTCTAGTGCTGAAATAATATTAGTTATTACAACACCATTATCATTAAGTCTTTCTTTTACTTTTGACATAGCTTCATAAGTAGTTAACTCAAATGGTGCATTTAAACCTTTAAATGCATCTATTAAAATAGTGTCATAAGTTTTATTACTATAGTTTAGATAACTTCTGCCATCTTGATGATAAATATTTAATCTTGGATTTTTTATATCTAGGCCAAATTCTTCTTGTGCAATTTTTGTCATTTCAGGATCAATTTCTACAACATCTATATTATTATTTTCATATTTTTTTAGATAATGCTTTGGATATGTATATGCTGCTCCACCTATCATAAGTGTATTTTTTGCATTTTTGTTATAATATGAAAATAAATCATAATATGTTAAATATTTCGCTCCCATTTCTCCTGTTTGTTCATTTATATATGACTCTAATCCTGTATCTACCTGCAATGTTTTATAATTTGTATTTTCTCCAACTGTTAGATTTTTAACCCATATCCTACTATATTCAGTGTCTAAATCTTTTATGATATCTGGATGTGCATTTTTAAATAAACATTTACCAAAAAATGTAAATACAATTATTGCTACTATTGTAATTATCACATATATTATGCTTTTTATTGTTTTATTTGGATATACTGATATAGCAAGTATTGATAATAATATACTACTTCCTAATATTATATTACTTACTCCAATTTGTGGAATTAAAACAAATCCTGCAAAAAATGTTCCAAAAATACTTCCGATAGTTGAAATAGAAGATATTTTTCCAGAAACAGTTCCTACTTGCATTTGTTCATTATTCTTGAGTTTTACACATATTGGAGATACTGTTGCTAGCATAAAGCTTGGTATTCCAAATAAAAATGTAGAAGAAATTATAGCAACAGCAATAAGTTGATCACTCCAAATTGTTGCAAGTCCGTTAACAATTATTGTTTCTAATATTGGGATTAAACTTATAGTAATTGCAGTTATCCATATAAATTGAGATAAGTCTTTTATATTTTGTTCTTTATCTGCAAGTTTTCCTCCTATCCAATATCCTAAGCTCATACATATCAGCATTATCCCAATAATAGAAGTCCATATTAAATTAGAGCTTCCTACATATGGTGATAACACTCTAGCTGCTACAAGCTCTAATATCATTGTCATTGCTCCACAAATAAATACTATTATTTCTAGTTTATATGATTTTATTTTCTTCATATTTTATTTCCTTTTTTTAGTAGTTCTTTTGGTTTTTCTCTTTGTACTAGTTTTTTTGAATTCTTGAGCCTCTTCAGGATTCCACTTTTCTCCTTCTTTTGGCTTATTCCAAGATATGTAATCACATTTTTCTGGATTATTTTCACAAATATAATATGTTCTTCCTTTTCTAGTTTTTCTTATCTGTACTGTTGCTCCACATTTTGGACATGGTACATCTATTGTTTCAACTATTGGTTTTGTATTTTTACATTCAGGATATCCAGGACAAGCTAAAAATTTTCCATATCTTCCATATTTATATACCATCATCCTTCCGCATTTTTCACATTTTACGTCAGAAACTTCTTCTACTAATTCTACATGCTCTAATTCTTTTTCTACTTTCTTCAATTCTTTTTCAAATGGTGTATAAAATTCCTTTATCATTTTTTTCCATTGTTCTTTTCCTTCTGCAATTTCATCAAATTGATTTTCTATTTTAGCAGTAAATTCCACATTTATTACATCTGCAAAGTTTTCTGTTAATAACTTATTAACAATTCTTCCCAATTCTGTTGGATAAAGTTGTTTTTGTTCTTTTTCTATATATCTTCTTTCTAAAATAGTCGTAATAGTAGGTGAATATGTACTTGGTCTTCCTATTCCTTTTTCTTCTAGGGCTTTAACTAAGCTTGCTTCAGTATAGCGTGCTGGTGGTTCTGTAAAGCTTTGTTTTGGCTCTAATTTTTTTAAGTTTACCTCTTGGTTTTCCTTAAGTTCTGGTAACATCCCTTCTTCTTGTTCTTCTTTTCCATCAGTTCCTTCTACATATAGTGTCATAAATCCTTTAAATTTCAAATTTTGTCCATTTGCTTTAAACTCATAACCGTTTGAATTTACTGTTACTGCCATTGTATCATATATAGCTGGTCTCATTTGGCTTGCCATAAATCGATTATATATTAATCTATATAATTTATATTGTTCTGGAGTTAAATAGTCTTTGATACTGTCTGGTGCAATGTTAATATATGTTGGTCTAATACCTTCATGTGCATCTTGTGCATCTTTTCCTGTTTGATAATATCTATTTTCGTAATAGTTTTCTCCATAAGTTTTGGTTATTTGCTCTTTGGCAGCTTTTCTAGCTTCTTCTGAAATTCTTGTTGAGTCTGTTCTCATATATGTAATTAAGCCTACTGAACCTTGTTCTGGTATTTTAACACCTTCATAAAGCATTTGTGCAACTGCCATTGTCTTTTTTAGTGTAAATCCTAGTTTTCTAGATGCTTCTTGTTGCATTGTACTAGTTGTAAAAGGAGGAGCTGGATTTCTTTTTCTTTCTCCTTTTTTTACTTCTGTAATTACATATTTTCCATTTTTTATTGCTTTTATAATTTCATCTACTTCTTCTTGTGAGTGAATTTCTTGTTTTTTTCCTTCTTTTCCGAAAAAATGTGCCTGAAATTCTTTTTTAGTTTCTTTATCTTCTAAATTTGCATAGATATTCCAATATTCTTCTGGGATGAATTTTTCAATTTCTTCTTCTCTATCAACAATCAATTTTACTGCTACTGATTGCACTCTACCTGCTGATAGTCCTCTTTTTACTTTTTTCCATAATACAGGACTAATCTTATATCCTACTATTCTATCAAGCACTCTTCTTGCTTGTTGTGCATCAACTAGATTAACATCAATATCTCGTGGTTCTTTAATCGCCTTTTGTACTGCTGTTTTTGTAATTTCATTAAAAGTAACTCTTGTAACATTTTTTGCATCTTCTTTTAATATATTTGCTAGATGCCAAGCTATTGCTTCTCCCTCACGGTCAGGGTCAGTTGCTAAGTATACTATTTTTGCTTGCTTAGCATCTTTTTTTAATTCTTTTATTAAATCACCTTTTCCTCGAATATTGATATATTCAGGTTCAAAGTTGTGCTCTATATCTATTCCCATTTTTGATTTTGGCAAATCTCTTATATGTCCCATTGAAGCTATTACTTTTGTGCTACCTCCCAAAAATTTCTTTATAGTATTGGCCTTTGCTGGTGATTCCACTATTATTAATTTATCCGCCATATATATACCTCTCTTAACTTGTTTCTTTATAGTATTCTAGCTTAATTTTTAGGTTTTTGCAAGTTTTTTATTAATTTTTATATAATTTTTCATATTGTTTGCTCATATCTTCTATTATATCTTCTATTCCTATTGGGGTTACTTCAAATTTTTTACATAATGATAATATTTGTTCTATTTTTTCTTCATCCTGTGTTAAATTTCGAATATCTTTACTTTCTATTTTAGTATTATTTGGAATATATTCAGTTTTTACTATACTTATTCCATAATTAATCTGTTCGTCTTGTTTTTCTTCATTGTCTAGTCGTTTATAATATTCTAATTTAATTGGGTAAAAAATTCCTTCTTCTTCCAATCTAGATTTTTCTATGAATTTGCCTCCGTAAAATATCTTCACTTTAACCTCTTCCTTTTCTTTAGATTTCCATTTTTTGTAAATGGCTGTTTCATAATACTTCATTTTTTGAAATATTGCAATAGGTTTTTTATAAAATATTTAAGTTTTTGTTGACAACTTTCGATAGATTTTGACATCTTTTTTATGCTATAATTATATTATAATTAGTCTTTAATTTTTTATTGTTCTTTTTTAATTTGTTATTTCTGGGAGCTAAAACAGGTCTTTAAAAGACCTGTTCCCTATTTGAATTTTATTTTATTATTTAATCCCATCTTTTTTGCTCTAGTAACACTATTATATCCATATTTTTCATTGATTTTATCAAGAACGGTATCAATTTTGTTTTGCTTTTCATCATTTTTTTCATGAAATAATGATATCTGTTCTTTTTCTTTATCCTCTAGATTATCCACTTTCAATCCGACTAATCTTATATGAGTATATGGCTTATACATTTCTTTAAGTAATTCCTTTGCTTTTGTATATATTTCTTTTGTACTTGCTGTCGGGTATAAAAGTTTTCCTTGATGTGTTGTATCCTCAAAGTCTTTAGTACGAAGTTGTATATTTACTACATTTGCTTCCATTTGTTGTTTGCGTAAGCGATATGTAACTTGCTCTGCTAATGCTAGTAAAATTTCTTCTAGTTTTTCTACGTCACTTATATTTTCTGGCAATGTTACAGAGTTCCCTATACTTTTAGGTTTTTCTTGTTCATATTTTACTTCTGAATTATCTATTCCATTTGCATATTCCCATAATTGTATTCCATATTTACCTAATTTTTTACTTATTGTTTCTTTTCTCGATTTTGCCAAGTCACCAATTGTTTTTATTTGCATATTTTCTAGTTTAGGTACTGTCTTTTTTCCTAATCCAAATAATTCTGAAATTGGTAATGGCCACATTTTAGTTTGAATCTCATTTTGAAATAATGTATGAATTTTGTCTGGTTTTGTGAAGTCTGATGCCATTTTTGCTAATAATTTGTTATTGGCAACTCCAATATTTACTGTAAATCCTAATTCTTCTTTTACTCTTGTATTAATTTCTTTTGCCTTATCTAATAATGTAGATTTCATTAAGTATTGAGTCATGTCTAAAAAACATTCATCAATGCTAAATCTTTCAATTTTATCTGTATATTCTGATAATAGTATGAATAATTTGTTGGAATATTCTTTATATATTTTATAATTAGATGGATAAATTTGAATATCTGGACATTTTTTTCTGGCCTGATAAATAGTTTCTGCAGTTTTTATTCCAAATTCTTTTGCTTTTTGGCTTTTCGCAAGTACAATTCCTGAACGTTTACTTTCATCTCCACCTATTATAGCTGGAATTTCTCTAATATCTATTCTACTTCCATTTTTTAACATATATAAAGCTGTCCAACTTAAAAAAGCATTATTGACGTCTACATGTAAAATTTGTCTTTGCATAGTTCATCACCATTTTTATTATAGAATGCTTGTTTGCACTTGTCAAGTTTTTCTTATTTTTCTTTTTTGAACTCTATATGCTGCTTTTGCAAGGATATTGGTTGGTACAATTTTACTAAAAATTTTCACTAATTTTATATCAATTCCTGGTATTATATAAAATTTATTTTTCTGTAATTGTTTTATGGTATATTGTGCAACTTGCATACTATCAGCTTCTCTTGCATGAAATTTTACATTTGCTACATTACTAAAATTGGTTGCAACTGGACCTGGGCATAAAATAGATATTTTTACATTTGATTTTTCTTTTTTTAGTTCTTCTCTTATACCTTCTGATAAGCGCACTACATATGATTTTGTTGCATAATATGTGCTCATAAGGGGACCTGGCATAAATCCTGCAATAGATGCTACATTTAAAATTTGTCCTTTATTTTTCTTTTGAAATTCTTTTAGATATAGCTTTGTTAAAATATGATATGCTGTTATATTTGTATTTATCATTTTTATTTCTTTGTCTAAATCTGTATCTACAAATTTACCACAATCACCAAATCCAGCATTATTCACTAATAAATCTATTTCTGGAACTTGTTCATATATTTTTTTGCAGTTTTCTTCTTTAGATAAATCTGTTGCAATAATTTGTGTTTTAGTATTCAGTTCTTTTGCTGTTTCTTCTAGTTTTTGTTTTTCTCTTGATACTAAAATAAGTTCATATCCTTTTTGGCTTAATACCTTTGCAATATCTTTTCCTATTCCTGATGAAGCTCCTGTAATTAAAGCCTTCATATTCATTCCTCCTTTTTTATAGTTTACACTTTTTTTATATTTTTAGCAATATTTCATCTTAAAAAACAGGTTGGGGTTCTTGCAAGTATCTTATTTCTCAATTTTTTATGTATTACAATATAATTAAATTTTAAGTTGAAAGAGGTGTGAGTATGATTCATTTTCACATAGAAGATCTTTTAAGAAAAAATAGCAAGTCAAAATATTGGTTATGCAAGAATATGAATATTACCACTAGGAATCTAAATCGTGTTATACGTGGAGAAACTTCTTCTATTTCTTTTAAATATTTAGAAGATTTATGCCAATATTTAGAGTGTTCTTTAGATGAACTTATTGAAATTAAAAGAGATGCTTAAATTAAATCCCCTTAAAGATTACTTCTTTAGGGGGATTTAATTTATAATTATTTTTTTACCTTATTTAAGATTTTACCTACAAAATGTACAATATTTGTTGCATTTTTATTTGCTATTTCTTTTCCTATTGCTTTTCCACCTACTGTTATACTAGAAACTAACGCACTTAATACAAATTGCAAATTAGAGTTCATTTGTAATTGCTCTGTAATTTTTACTGCAATTAAAGCACTAATTGCTCCACTTAATACTCCACAAATATCGCCAATAACGTCTGCACATATATTTGCAACCCTTGGCGCGTTTTTTATTAATTTTATAGAGTCTTTTGAGCCTTCTACTTTTTTTGTTGCTTTTGCATGGAATTCTTCTTCATTTGCTACTGTTACAGCAACACCAATGATATCAAATAATATTCCTATTGCAACTACAAGAATTAGTATAGCACAAGCTGGTAATATTCCTAAATTTGATACTCCATTTGTTGATATGTATGAAAAAACTATAGATAATATAAATGTTATTGCAAATACTTGTATAAACCATTTTGTTGCTTTATGTTCTTGCTCTTTTGAATTTTTTTCCATTTGTTCTCCTTTATTCGAATTAACGCCCTATATAGGGCGTTAAATTTTGTTTTAGATGGTAAAAGTCTAAGTAAATTTTACAGTTTAGGTCTGGTCGAATTTCTCTGATTCCCACTTAGCATTACTGCTATAGCCGTTTCCGTTTAAAAGAATCATCCATATTCTAATGAACACCAGATCGCCACTTAAATCTGTACCTTAATCCCTAGACTTCTATGCTTTTGATTAAAGCAAACATTCTAGAAGTTTTCCTTGACATACTTTTTTGTTTTACTAGTCTTTTTTGCAAATGAAATTTCATAACATATGATATTATTTGGCCAAAATAAATATCTTTTATGCTGTTAATCCCAATACATTCACTCGAGACAGGCTACTCTATGTATTTTGTGTCTTGGCACTCACCATAGGTTTTACTCAAAACTTTTTGTTTGAGCCTCCACGAAAATAGGGAATCTTATATATGCCGTTATATAATACCCTAAATTCTTTACTCCCTATATTCACACAAAACTGGCATTTCGCGCAAATATAAGAAACTTCAACGATACGCCCTTTAGTGGATTTTTAGCCCCACCCTCATAAAACATAGTATGACTAGAATAATGCACCATCAATATATAGTATAACATTTTTGGCATTTTATTCCAAATATTGTATTACTTAATTTTTGCCTTTACTTTTTTTGTTTTTTTAATTTGTTGTTATTTTCTCCATAAATCTCTTTATTTCTCTTCTTTTTGAGCTTATGCTTATTTGTTTATGTATTTCTTTATCTCTGAATAAATTTCTTCGTGTATATCTTCAATTGACCTTATTTTATCGTCTTTAACACATTGAACTTCATACCAGTTATATTTTTTAGATAATTTTATTGCCTCATTATATGCATCTTTTAAATGTTCTGGATTTCTTTCATGAATATCTTTCTTTGCTTCATTTGTAATTTTGTTTTTTCTGTTTTCCATGAGTTTCATAGCATATTCTGTTGGCATATTTAAGAATATAACTTGTGTTGGTATTGGTAATCCATATAAATTGAATTCAAAGTCCCATAACCAATCTAAAAATTTTTTTCTTTCTACATCATCTTTTATTTTTCCTGCTTGATGTACCATATTTGATGTAGTATATCTATCTACTAATATGATTCCACCTTTTTCATAATATTCTTGATATTCTTTTTTAAATGTAATATATCTATCTGCTGCATAAAATGTTGAAGCTATATATGGACTAATTTCTTTTGGGTCTTCTGCTAATTCTCCATTTAAATAAATTTTTACTAGCTCTGAACTTTTGCTATCATAATTAGGAAATGCTACACTTTTGTATTTTATTCCTTCCTTTTCAAATCTCTCTTTTAGTTTTGCCATCTGTGTTTGCTTTCCACTAGAGTCTGTTCCTTCTATAACAAATAGTTTTCCCATTGATTTTCCCCCTATTTATTTTATTTGTTCGCTATCTTTTTCTGTTTTTTTGTAGTATACTGTTACAAAGTAATTATACTATTATAAAAAAAAATGTCAATTAAAAGAGGTGATTTTATGCAAAATGTTGAACTTGGCAATTTTGAAAAATATGCATCTACCCCATCAAATCCAAATTGGGAAAATATCATTTCTCGTAAGTTCCCTTTATATCAGAGAAATACTGATTTAAGAAATGATTTTGAACGTGATTATACAAGAATATTGCATTCTACAGCGTTCAGACGTTTAAAACGTAAAACACAAGTATTTTTTTCTCCAGATAATGATCATATTTGTACTCGTGTTGAACATGTTATGCATGTAGAATCTATCAGCCATACTATTGCTAAAGCACTTGGGTTAAATACTTCTCTAACTCGTGCTATTGCTATTAGTCATGATTTAGGTCATAGTCCATTTGGACATTCTGGTGAAAAAATTTTGTCAAAGTTTTCTGTTGAAGATATTGGAGTTCCTTTTTGGCATGAAAAAAATGGTTTAGATTTTGTGGATTTTGTTGAATTATTAGAAGATAATAATGGGTATAAGCAAAATTTAAATTTAACTTATGGAGTGCGTGATGGAATTATTTCTCATTGTGGTGAAATTGATGAGAATTCTATAAGACCTAGAAATGATTTTATCGATTTAGATGATTATTTACAGCCTAGTCAATTTGCGCCATATACTTGGGAAGCTTGTGTTGTTAAAATAGCAGATAGAATTTCTTATGTATTACGTGATATAGAAGATGCAATTACTGTTGGAATTTTAGATTCTCAGTTAAAAGATTTGTATGATTTATTAGGGCTTGATGTAAATCATAATTTGAATAATACAAATGTTATTCATGATTTAATTTATGATTTATGTACTAATTCTAGTCCTGAAAAAGGATTATGTTTTTCTGAAAAGGCAGTTAATTTACTTAATCAAATTAAGGCTTTTAATTACAAGAATATTTATTTTTCAGATAGACTTCGCCGTTCTACAAGATATTTTGAAATTGTTTTAAGTGAAATATATAATTTGCTTAAATCTTTTTATTCAGATAATAATTTGCTAAGTAATTTAGAAAAAATTGCTTCTACATATCCATTATTAGGAAATAGTTTTATGGATTTTGTAAAGCAATATTATCCTGTTGAAAATCGTGGCAATTTGAAAAATACTATATTATTTTCTTTTGGAAATAAATCTGATTTTTGTAAATGTATTTTGTATTATATTTCTGGTATGACAGATCATTTTGCAATAGACGTTTATCAAGAAATCATTGGTTTTTAAATTTATTAGAAAAAAACTATGGCTATTAAGAAATAAGCCATAGTTTTTCATTTTTATTATTTTTCTATCCAATTTTTTCCATCTACAACTCTTGCTACCATCATAGAGGATACTGTATCTCCCGTTACATTTAGCATTGTTGCTGGTGCATCTATTATTGTTGCTACCATTGTTAATATTGGTAATGCTGCTACTGGATATCCCATCATAGTAATGATAAGCATTTCTGAAATAGTTCCTCCTCCTATTGGTACTGCTGTAACTAGTAAGTTTGCTAATAGTGCTATTCCTAATATTCCCATTATATCTCCTGCTGTTGCCAAGCTTGTTCCGAATAGGCATACTAAAAACATTATTTTAAATACAGACCCTATAATAGAACCATCTTTATGAAAGCTTGTTCCAAGTGGTATTGTTGTTTCTGCAATATCTTCTGATACTCCTATTTTTTTGCTAGATTCAATATTTACTGGAATTGATGCTGCACTTGAGCATGTTGCTAATGCTGTAACTGTTGGTGGTAATACATTTTGCCAGAATTTTTTTATTCCTTTTTTTCCTCCTGCTATCCAAGCATACAATGTATAAAATATAAAGTAAAATGCAACTGCTACAATAGTATAAATAACAAATGTTTTTAAATATCCTACTGCAATTGAGGCTCCAAAATTTCCAACAAAGGATGCAAAATAGCAACCTAATCCAATTGGTGCATAATACATTATGATTTTTATTATATTTTCTACAACAGCATTGGCACTTTCTAGTAGTTCTTTTACAGGTTTTGCTTTTTCTCCTGCCATATTAACTGCTATACCACACATTATAGAAAATATTAATAGTGCAATGATATTATCCTTTGATAATAATTTTGAAAAGTCATTTACTGTTAATAAATTAACTGTTCTTTGTGCTATTGTCATTTCTTCTTCACTTTCTGCTACTTCTTCTCCACTTTCTGTTGCTAGACTTTGTTTAATTACTTCTCCGTCTTCTGTATCAACAAGTTTTACAAAATATGTGCTTGCAAATCCTATTAATACTGCTATAATTGAAGTTATAACAAATACAGCAATAATTGTGATAATAATTTTGCTTAATCTTTTTGGTGTTTTCATTTTTGTGATAGATGTTGTGATTGTTAAGAATATAAGTGGAATGATGATAACCAATAATAGGTTGATGAAGATGTCACCTAATGGTTGTAAGATAGCTGCTTTTTCTTGGAATATGATTCCAACGATTGCACCAACAATGATTGCAGCTAAAAGAATCAAAGTTGATTTGTAATTTGAAAAGATTTTTTTCATAATACTACCTCTTTTCTAAAGAAAGGTAACTGGAAATATAATTATATTTCTAGGATTTGCTCTTATTATATATTATTTCATTTTACTTTTCAAGTTTTTTTGTTTTTGGAATACTAAATATATTATGAAAATTGTTGATACTATTGAAATTATGCATAATATTATTTCCCCTATGGTTTGATTTTGCATAGCTACCCCCTATGCTACAATGTATGCTATGTGTTTTATTTTTATTCTTTGATATTTTTAAGTGGGTGGTGGGTTTTCTTTAATTAGCAAGCATATCCTCTTCAGATATTTTGCATATTTTCGTCTAATTCCTTTAACTCTAATTCTTTTATCATAAATTCTTTCATAGTATTTTTTATATTTTCATTTAATCTTTCAGTCCAATCTCCATCTGCATTATAATAAAATCTTTGAATTTTAATATCAGAAGTTCTCCAATCCTCTGAATAAACTCTTGAATAAAAATTTTCAATAAATTTAGCTATTTCCTTTCCATTTACATTTAGTCACATGTGTATCTCTTAAATTAATTATAACTGAATATGCTGTACCCTCTAAACATGCATCTAAATTTATGTCATCTTTATATTTGTCAAATAATTCATTAAGAGCTTCAGTTGAGCAATCTTTTGTACCAATTTTTTATAAAACATCATAATTCAATTATTTTTATGAATTTTTCTCTATTATTTAACAAATAACAATAAATAAATGTTCTACAACTTTATCATCACATTTTTTATATTGTCTATGTTCATTATCAC
>CANRML010000013.1 GCA_947631725.1 uncultured Clostridia bacterium | reverse complement strand
AAACTTGAAACATATACTATTCAAAATGATATTAAAACTAAAAATGATAAGGCTTATACTAGATGGGGATTAAAAAATATTTTAATAAATCCTGTATATGCTATAGCAGACCAAGACACACTAGACTATTTTAGAAATTTAGGTGTAGAAATATATGCAGATGAAAAAGAATTTGATGGAATACATGGATTAATGGTTTATAACAAAACAGAGAAAAAGAAAAATCAAGTAGTTAGAAAAGATGTCAATGATTGGATTATAGCTGTTGGAAAACACAAAGGTATTATATCAGGTAAAGAATGGGTTAAAGTCCAAAATTTATTAGATAGAAATAGTGATATGAAATATCGTAAACCTAGTACAAGTAATGCTTTACTTTCAGGAATTTTAAGATGTTCACATTGTGGCTCATTTATGAGAGCAAAACTAAAAAATAAAATGATAAGTCCTGATGGTCGTAGAGTTTTTGATTATATGTGCGAACTTAAAGATAAATCAAGAAAACAAAAATGTCAATGTAAAAATATAAATGGATTAGAGGCAGATGACTTGGTAATGCAAGAAATTAAAAAACTTGCTACTCCTACATCAAAGTTTTATAAAGCACTTAAAGAATTATCTACAAATACATTTAATAAAGAATATAAAAACAACGAAGAAGTTAAAACATTAAAATCATTAATCAATAAAAATGAAAATGATATTAACTCTTTACTAGATAAAATAAAATATGTAGATGTATCTTTATTAGATGATATTTCTAATGAGATTAAAAAATTAAAAGAAACCAATATAGAACTAGAAAAACAAATAAAATCTTTAACTAATACTAATTACAATGAAATAAGTGATAAAGAAACAGCTGATTTATTACTTAATATATTAGATACTTATTTTACTTCTTTTGATACTTTAGATTTAAACACAAAAAGAAACATGATTAAGTTATTAGTAAGTTCTATAACAACTGATGGCGAAGATATTACAATCAACTTTTTAGGTGCTAGAAATATGAAAAATGAAACATTTCCAACAGGTGCTAACTGCAAATGAAATTTTAATGTATTTAAGAGCCACAAAAAAATTATGTGCTGAAGTTCCTTTAAATGAACCTATTGGAAAAGATAAAGATGATAATGTCGTTACTTTGCAAGAAGTTTTAGAAAATGATTCAAGAAATATTGAAGAAGAAGTAGATTTAAAATTAAAAATCAAATTGTTATATGAAAAAATCAAATCTGTTTTAAAAGATAGAGAAAAAACGATAATTGAGCTTCGATTTGGTCTAGATGGTAATAAGCCAAAAACACAACATGAAATTGCAGAAATGATGGGAATTTCCCGTTCATATGTATCTCGTATAGAAACAAAAGCAATTAGTAAATTAGCAAAAGAAATAAAAGAATAATATTTTCGATATTTTCCCATATGATATATTAGGTGATTATATGGGCTTTTTTATGGATTGTATTAAAGGTGTTTTAATTGGTGCTGGTGCAATTCTTCCTGGAATTAGTAGTGGTGTTATTTGTGTTATTTTTGGAGTTTATGAAGATTTGCTAGATTGCGTATTAAATTTTTTCAAAAATATTAAGAAAAATACAAAGTTTTTACTTCCTTTTCTTATTGGTGGCTTTATTGGTATTTTTCTATTTGGAAATCTTCTAAATTATATATTCTATAAATTCCCATTGCAAACAAAGTCTATATTTATAGGGTTAATTTTAGGAAGTATTCCTTCTTTATTAAAAAAGGTTCATTTAAAAGTCAAAGTTCAATATAAATATCTACCTTTCTTTTTTATTAGTTTACTAATTGGAATAGGAGGTGTATTTTTAGAAAAAAATTTACACATAACATATAACTTAGAAAATATTACTTTTTTATATTTATGTATTTGTGGTTTTTGTATGTCTTTTGGAGTCATTGTTCCTGGTGTAAGTAGTACAGTGATTTTAATGCTTTTAGGAATATATCCTATTTATTTATCTAGTATTTCTTCTATTTATTTACCTATTTTAATTCCTTTGGCTATTGGTCTTATTCTTGGTAGTCTATTTTTTATGAAGCTAACTAAATTTTTATTATCAGATTACCCTTTGCCTACATATTACACAATTATTGGATTTAGTCTTGGCTCTATTTTTGTATTGTTCCCAACTATTACTTGTGTATTAGATGTTATAATTTCTCTTGCTTGTATTTTAATAGGGATGTGCTTTGATATTTAATATATTAAAGCACATCCCTATTTATTTTATTTCCTTCTACGTAAAATCCAATCTTTTTCACATTTAATTGGTATATTTAGCATAACTTGTTGTCCTTTTACTCCTGGACTAATTTCTTTAATTTCTTCTCCTGTATCTATATCCCATAATTTTTCTATTGTGAATATTTCTGGTTCTAGTTGATTTGGAATTAGTAATTCTAAAGTATCTCCTACTTGTAATTTATTTCTTATTTCAATAATTGTTTTTTCTTGATTATATTCAACTACCTTTCCGCCAAACTCATAAGATTCATTATATTGTCTTCCACTATATTCTTGAATATCTTGATTATTTTTGTCATTAAAATAAAAAGTAGTTAATCCTCTTGTTTTTACTTTATCTAATTCTTTTAAGTATTTTTCTCCATTGAAATTTTTATTATCTTTTATGCAATCATCAATTGCTGCTCTATAGCAACTAACTACACTTGCTATATAGTATTCTGTTTTTAGTCTTCCTTCTATTTTTAAGCTGTCAATTCCCATATCTATAATTTCAGGTATTTCATTTATAAGACATAAATCTTTTGAAGAAAATATACTAGTTCCATATTCATTTGCTTCAATTGGCATCATTTCTCCTGGATTGTTTTTTTCCTCTGCATATAAATTATATGACCATCTACAGCTTTGACTACAGTCTCCTAAATTAGCACTTCTCCCTGATAAAAAATCGCTCAAGAAACATCTTCCTGAATATGAAAAACAAATAGCACCATGTATAAATATTTCTGTTTCCATATCTTTTGGTTTATTTTGTACAATATATTTAATTTGTTCTTTATTTAATTCACGTGCTAGTATCATCCTTTTTGCACCATTTTTATACCAAAAATTTGCAGAATTTAGACTTACTATATTTGCTTGTGTACTAATATGTATTGGTATTGATGGAGCATATTGTTTCATAATTTCCATAATCCCGCCATCTGCTACAATTACAGCATCTGGTTTTATTTCTTTTAATGTTTTTGCCATTTCTATAATTTCTTCATATTTATCGTCCCATGCAAAAATATTTATTGTGACATACACTTTTTTTCCTATTTGATGTGCATATTTTACAGTTTTTATCAAGTCTTCATTTTCCATATCTGCTCTTGTTCTAAGTGATAGTGAAGATGTTCCACAATAAATTGCATCTGCTCCATATAAAAATGCAATTTTTGCTTTTTCATATGATCCTGCTGGAGCTAATAATTCTGGTTTTTTCATTTCATTTTCCTTTCTTTACTCATTTGTTATATTATACCTGCATTTATAAATCTTGTCAATGTTTGCAAAATGTGGTATACTATATATGAGTAGGAGGAAATGTTTATGGCATACTCTATTATTGAAGAAGAATTTGAATATCAATGTCACTCAATACATCCTGACATTGATCCTAATATATTTTTAAAGGAATACAATAATTATGAGCAATGTATTCCATTACTTCGTGAGCTGTTTACTGCATTACATCAATATGTTCACTCACAATTACCTAATATTGATTTATCTTTTACTGCAAGATTAAAAGCTAAAAAGAGTTTTCTTGATAAGAAAATATTAAAAATATCTGAAAATATATCAACTATCTTTCTTGAAGATTTAGAAGATAAAGCTGTTCAAAGTCCAGAAAAAATTAAAAAGCAAGAAACAGCTATTGATACATATTTAAGTTTTTTACCACCTGAAAAGTTTGAAAAAATAAAGCATCAAATTTTAACTTTTACTGCATCTGGAATTGATACTGTTCAGTCTTTTAGTATAATTTTTAGCGGTTTTACAGATAAAGAAAAAAATACTTTTATAAAAACTATATCTAAGACTGCTGATACTTTTGCATATAGCTTTATTGTGAAAAATGTTAATTATCCTATTGCCTCAATAAAAACTTTAGAGGATGGTTCTGTTTGTATTGTAGAAAAAACGAATAATCCAAATGAACAGGAGATAATTCATAAAATCCAACCATCTATTAAATTTAATCCTGAAACTGATATTGTAGAAAAATCTCAATATATTAAGTGTGTTTCAGTTAATGGAAATGAATATCCTCTTAATCCAGAGTATCTAGTATATCCTAAAACAGTATCTACTGCTCAAAGGAAACTCGAAAATGCTTTAAAGGATTCTGATGGTAAAGTAACACTTTTGCAAGATGCAATTTTATTACAAAATGGTGAGGTTTTACCAGTAGAAACAATAACTTATGATGAAACTCTTGATAGTTATTTTTTAACAACTTTGCAAGGTGAACGTGTAAATTTAACAAGTAGGCTTGAAAAAGAACAACTAACTTTAAAAAAATATGATGAAAAAACTTGTGAGGAAGCTATTAAGAAAGTAATTAGACCAACAATTAAATTTTTTGAGCAAGAAAATGATTTTCATATTATAAAAGAAAAAGATTATATTAACTCTCCTAAACTGGATGAACAAACAGGTGTAGAAACTTATAAAGCACTACATGCTTGTCTTATGAATTTAACATATAATTATAAAATGGAAGGTCAAATGAGAACATTTTTAGCACATATTTTATATGATTATGATCATGATGACCATAAACAAAAAAAAGTAAATAATCAAAAACAAAATCCAATTCTTGCAAAAATTTATGATGTTAATCCTTTAGCACTTGATTCTTCTACATCGACATTAATGGATTTATTAGAAGGAAATCCTGATATAGATATCATGGATTTGATGGGAACCTTCTTTTTTACAACAACTTTTTCAAATAATACTTCTTATACTTACTTGTTAGAACCAGAAATGGCTTTTATGCATATATTTGCAAAGCATGCAAAAGCCCATGCAGATTCTTTACCAGAAGGTGTTCCTCATCTTGATTTTTCTTCTTATTCAAATTTTATTGCTTCTAAAGCAAAATTGAAAGGAAAACGAGATTTTGCTGATTTTGATAATAGTTTAGAAATTTAAAAAATAGAGATTATCAATTAAAATGATAATCTCTATTTTTTCTTGCTAACTGCTAATCCATCTCCAATTTCTAAAATTTCTGTTTCTAACTCTGGATTTTCTGTTACTTCCTTTATATATTCTCTTAAATTTCTAACAGCTGTGCGTTGTTTATGTTTGTTATAATCACTCATAACATATCCTTTGTATAAAATATTATCTGCAAAAATAATTCCGTTTTGATTTAACATCCTAAGTGCTTGACTTAGAAAAAATGGATATTTACCTTTTGCTGCATCAATAAAAACCATATCATAAGTTTTATTTAATGTTGGTAATATTTCTACTGCATCTCCTTCATATATATATATTTTATTCTCTACACCAACATCTATAAAATTTTGTTTTGCTTCTTTAATTCTTTCTTCTTCTCTTTCTATTGTATCAATATGTCCCCCATCTTGTAAGAATTTTGAAAAGCATATAGCAGAATATCCTACTGCTGTACCTATTTCTAGTATTGTTTTAGGTGGATTTGGCTTTAATATTTTTTCTATTTCTTCAAGTGTGTCATCCATTATTATTGGAATATGATTTTCTAAAGCTTTTTCTTTTATTTCTTGCACTTTTTCTTGAAGCATTATCTTTCTTCTCCTTTATTATTTTCCATTTCATGCATTTTCTTTTTTATGTTTTTATCATTTGCCCAATTAGAAAATACTACTTTTAAATCTAATCCTGCCTTTTTTAAGTATTCAAAGCTTTCTACTACTTCTTTTTCTTCTTCCATTACTTTTTCTATTGCTTCTTCTTTTTCCATACCTTCCATTAAGTGCTTTACTATTTTTCCTGTTATATAATTTCTATTAGAAGCATCTTTATCTAATCCCATTTGGGTTCTTTCAAGCATATTTGTTTTTTGATTCTCTCTATAAGATATTTCTCTACCTATTTTAGTCATTTCCAATTGCCATGCAATTTTTGTCATTTTTGTTATTCTTTTTTTCCCTAATTCTTCCATTTCTACTTCCTTTTTTTTATACTATTTACTTGCATTTCTTGCTGCTCTTTCTCTTTCTTTACTATCTAAGATTTTTTTCCTTAGTCTAATAGATTTTGGTGTTACTTCTACTAATTCGTCATCTTGTATAAATTCTATTGCTTTTTCTAAAGACATTTGAATTGGTGGTACTAAACGTAATGCATCATCTGAGCCTGATGCTCTTGTATTTGTTAGATGTTTTTCTTTACATACATTTATTGCTAAATCTTCTCCTCTTGAGTTTAATCCAACAATCATCCCTTCATATACATCAACACCTGGTCCAATAAATAATTCTCCTTTATCTTGAGCATTATATAATCCATATGTAATAGATTTACCTGCTTCAAATGCTACAATTGTTCCTCTAACTCTTGCAACTATATCTCCTTTATATGGTTCATAAGAATCAAATATATGATTCATTACTCCTTCGCCTTTTGTATCTGTTAAGAATTCTGTTCTATATCCAATTAGTCCTCTTGCTGGTATTTTAAATTCGATTTTAGTATGTCCTAATTCAGCTGGTTCCATATTTACCATTTCTGCTTTTCTTCTACCTAGTTTTTCAATTACATTTCCTACACAATCATCTGGAACATTAACAACTAATCTTTCTATTGGTTCACACTTTTCTCCATTTATTTCTTTGATAATAACTTTTGGTCTTGATACTAATAGTTCAAATCCTTCTCTTCTCATAGTTTCAATTAAAATAGATAAATGTAATTCTCCTCTACCTGATACCTCAAAGGAATCTGGACTTTCTGTTTCTTTTACACGCAAACTAACATTTCTTTCTAGTTCTTTGAATAGTCTATCTCTAATATGTCTAGAAGTAATGAATTGTCCTTCTTTTCCTGCAAATGGTCCATTATTAACACTAAATGTCATTGATACTGTTGGCTCATCAATATCAACAAATGGTATTTTTTCTGGATGATTTAAGTCACAAATTGTATCACCTATATTGATATTTGAAATTCCTGCTAATGCAACAATATCACCAGCAGATGCTTCTTCTACTTCTTCTCTTTTTAGTCCAATATGTGTATAAAGTTTTGCAATTCTTCCTTGTAATATTTTGTCTTCTTTTCCGCAAATTGCAACTGGCATATTTAATTTGATTTTTCCTCTTTCAATTCTTCCTACTGCTATTCTTCCTACATAATCGTCATATTCAATATTTGAAACTAGCATTTGAGCTGGTCCTTCAATATCACAATTTGGTGCTTGTATAGTTGAGATTATTGTTTCAAATAAACATGTCAAGTCTTTATCTTCATCATCTAAATTCATTTTTGCTATTCCTGATTTAGCTGATGCATATACTACTGGGAAGTCTAATTGTTCATCTGTTGCATTTAATTCAATAAATAATTCTATTACTTCATCAACTACTTTTTCTGGTCTAGCTCCAGGTCTATCTATTTTATTGATAACTACTATAGGTTTTAGTCCTAGTGCTAAAGATTTTTTTAATACCTCTCTTGTTTGTGGCATAGCACCTTCAAATGCATCTACTAATAGTAAAACACCATCTACAGTTTTTAATACTCTTTCTACTTCTCCTCCAAAGTCTGCATGTCCTGGTGTATCTACAATATTTATTTTTATATCTTTATACATAACAGATGTATTTTTAGAAAGAATTGTAATTCCTCTTTCTTTTTCCAAATCATTTGAATCCATTATTCTTTCTTGTACTTGTTCATTATCTCTAAATACATGGCTTTGTTTTAACATTGCATCTACTAATGTTGTTTTTCCATGGTCAACGTGTGCAATAATTGCAATATTTCTAATATTTTGATTGTTCATTTTTCTATCTCCTTCTATGTTTAAAACTCTCTTACAAAATATAAATTTTGGCCAAATGCTTTAGCATTGCCAAAATTATATTTTTACAACATTTCTATTATACTACTTTTTATCACTTTTGTCAAAATTTGCTAAGTCTTTTATAACATCCATCATTTCCTCTGTTACTTTTTCTAATGTTTCTTTTTCTGGATTTCTCGATTGATACTGAGAATAATCTAATACTTTTCCATATCTTACAATAATTTTTGGAAATGGTCTTTTAGTTACCTCAACCCCAACTGGTACAATAACTGTTCCTGTTCTTAATGCCATAAATGCTGCTCCATTTTTTACTTTAACACCTTTTTCTAATCCTCGTGTTGTTCCTTCTGGAAATAGTCCTAAGCCTTCATTATTTGCTAAAACTTTTAATGATTTTTTCATAGAATCTACATCTTGTTTTCCTCTTTTTACAGGTATTACATCAAATAGTTCTCCAAGCCTTTTTAAAAATGGATTTTTAAAAAGCTCTGCTTTTCCAATAAAGTTAATTTTTCTTTGAGCAAATAGTACAATAACTGGAACTTTTATAAAGTCAATATGATTTCCACAAATAATAAATGCTCCTTCTTTAGGAATATTTTCTTCTCCTTCTACTTTAATTCGATATACTACTTTATATAATCCTCTTAAAGCTCCCCAAACTATTCTTCTTTGTAGTTTTGCAAACCATGAATCTCCTGGTTTATCAAATTTTTTAGAACTGTTTTTTACTTTTTTCAATTTTTTTCCTCTTTCCTATGTTCTTCTATAATTTTACATATTGTTTCTACTACTTCTTGAATTGACATATTTGTACTATCAATATATATTGCATCTTCTGCTTTTTTTAGTGGTGCTATTTCTCTAGTTGAATCTATCTTATCCCTAGTTTTTACATTTTCTAAAGCTTCCTCATATGTTGTTTTTATTCCTTTTTCATTGTTTTGCAAAACTCTTCTTTTTGCTCTTTCTTCTGGAGTTGCATCTAAATATATTTTAACATTTGCATTTGGAAATACTGTTGTTCCAATATCTCTACCTTCCATTATTACATTTTTTCCTTCTGCTATCTTTCTTTGCAATATTAATAATCTGTCTCTTACTATTTTTAATGTAGAAACCTTTGATACGAAATCATTTACTGGTTTTTCTCTAATTTGTAAAGACACATCTTCGCCATTTAAAAATACTTTTTGTTCATTTTCTTCTTTCCTTAGTTCTATAGATATATTTTCTAATAGTTCTTCTATTTTTTCTGTTTCTGTTGCTTTTATATTTTGTTTTAACATAGCTAATGTAACAGATCTAAATGTTGCACCTGTATCAATATTAACTAATCCTAATTTTTCTCCAACTAATTTTGTAATAGTTCCTTTTCCGCTTCCGGCAGGTCCATCAATTGCAACAATAAATGACATTTTTATTCCCTCTTTCTATGTATTTTCTTCATTTTGTGGCACATAAATATTTTTTACAACAATTTCTAAATCTACAATATTCATTGAAGTTAAATTTTCAATTTCTTTTGTTGCTTTTTCTTTAAATTCTTTTATTTCGTTCATTACATTTGTACCATATGTAGCTGTAATTTCCATGTATAGGCTAGCACCTTCTCCAAAATTAGATACTCTTACTTTTTGAATTCTATGTATTCCTTCTGTTTTATTTGCTAAGTGTTCCAATATTTGTCTAAATACTGTATCTGATATAGTAAAATTACCCATATAGCTAAATGTTGGTCTGATTATTGATTTTTCAGATATATACGGTTTTTCTCCCTTTCCTTTGCTTTTAAAAATTTGTAAAGGATCTAATAAATATCCTGAAAAGTCTTTTTTGATTTCAAATGTAGGAACAGGAATAACATGTTTTCCTTCTGTTACTCTAATTCTTCTTGCTGTTTCCATTTCCTGCTGTGTTGCGACTTGGTCAATATATATTATTTCTTGAATTTCTGGCAATCCTAAATTAGAAGCAATTTTTTTTACCATACCATCAGATGTTCCCAAAATCAATATCTTTTCTGGCTTGTATTGCTTTATAGCTTTTATAATTTCTTGTTTTTCCTCTTCTTTATAAAATAGAGCATGTTTTACTGTTTCAATTTTTGTAGGTGCTTTTTTTGCAGATTCGCCTGCTACTACTTCATTATCTTTTATAAGAAGTCCATCATCTATGATATAATCTATATCTTTTTCTCCTGCTACCATTTGAGCTCTATAACTCTTTCCTGTTCCTGATGGTCCTACAAAAGCATATACTTCTATTTTATGTCCGAATATTTCTTTTAACAAATCCATTTTTTGTTCCTTTCTAAATTGTATCTTTTTTATTCATAATTACTTGCACTAAGTAATGGATAAGAATATTCCCTTCCATTTTCAGTGAATCTTGTATTAGGTGTATGATCTTTGCTAATGTCTAATTCTCCTTTTAGAAAATATTGGTATCTCATACTATTTGTAACATATCCAGTTCCTACGATAACTGGGTCATCCCAAGTTACATCAATTGCATACCATTTAGAATTAATTTGTACACAATTCCATGCATGACTTTCTATATTTCCTTTTGAGTTTCTTCCTTCTCCCATAATTAATACACAAGGTATGTCCATCTGATCTAAAATATATTTAAATGCTTCTGCATATCCTTCACATACACATTGTCCATTAACTAAAGCTCCATATATGTTATATATATTATCTTTTGAAATTGTTGTGTCATAATTTATATTATTTATCAAATAATCATGTACCATTTTTATATCAGAATATATATCTCCTGTTTTATTTGCTAATATTTCATTTTTTGTATTTTCTACTTCTTGAATTGCTTGTCTGACTTCTTGTTCGGAATTATACTCATCTGTAAAATAATTTGGACTTTTTCCGCTGTTTATAAATACTCTATAACTTTTTTTTCCAAGCCTTGTTGTTGTCTCAATATTTAAATATAGTTTATTTGCTGCTATATAAAATATATCTGGATTATCATATAAATAAGTTTCAACTGCTGATTGATAATATTCTCCTAATTTTGTTTCTCCATCTTGTTCTGACAATAATTCTGAAAAGCTTGTACCTAAATCTATCTGTGCAGTTCCTGTTTTCATTTGTTCTTTATTTTGATATAGTGCTTGATAAATAATTTTTGAATAGCTGTCTAATTGTGTATAAAAATAGTTGTTGGTTAAAGTTACTTTTGTTTGTTCTGTTTGTTTTTGAGTTGTTGGTGTACCTGGCATTTGGCTAAATAAATTATCTGTTTCATTTGTTTCTACAATATCTGGTGTTGTTTTTTTACTAGTATCTTCTACATTACTAAATAAAGTTTGATAATTAGATACTAAATTTTCAATTTTTTCTACTCCATCACCTTGTTTGGTTATTTCTTGATATACTAATATTCCTAAAATTGTTATTACTATTATCATTAACATTGAAGCAATTGTTATAAGAAAATCTTCAATAGCCTTTAACACTACATTTTTCATATACATCTTTCCTTTTTTTATTTATCATACCTATTATATCATTTTTGATTTTTTTTGTCTATCTGTACAACAAAAAAAGACGTATAACGTCTTTTTATTTTCATATTATTATCTTGCTTCAATTCTAAAATCATATGCATTTGTTACATCTGATGTTGTTCCAGCATCTAATCCATTAGTATCTCCTGGTTCGATTGGTGGTAAACTTCCTTTTAGTCTTGCATATTCTGAACCATCTTTATTAGTGAATATAGCAAAAATGTCTCCTCCTTCATATCTTGTTGAAGAGTTGTTTTCTACTGTTGCTGTTAGTCTTGTTATTCCACCTTCTGCTTTTAGTTTAATATCTTTAAAAGTTAATCCTAAAAATGTTTTTGGTTCAGCTAATTTGCTAGATGTATTTTCTTTTACTGAATTTTCTACTTTTGCATTTTCAGTATTGTTAAAATCGATTAATGTTTGCTCTGGTAAAATTATTTTGTCCTCTTCTTTAGCTTCAGTTGTATTTTGTCCTGCTTGTTCCTCTTCCTTCTTTTGGTTGTTTCTAACTACCAAACATACAGTAA
Organism: uncultured Clostridia bacterium; assembly: GCA_947631725.1. Lineage (GTDB taxonomy): Bacteria > Bacillota > Clostridia > TANB77 > CAG-508 > CAG-269. The sequence continues at coordinate 6,043 of CANRML010000013.1, read as the reverse complement.
TAACAACTGCAATTAGTAGAATTACAATATAGAAAAATGGCATCTTTGATAATCTTTTTTTCTTACTTTTTGTAGTTTTTCTAGAATTTGACTGTTGTGGCATAATAGTTTCCTCCTTTGTTTTTGATATATATAATTTATCATTTTTTTTTTTATTTGTAAAGAGTTTTTTATATAAATTTTATTTTTTCTAAACAATCATATATTTGTATAATTTATATAATTTAGCAAATACTAGTGTTAACTGATATTGTTGGAAAGGAATTAATTATATGAATTTCAAACAAATTTTAACTGATTTATTTACTTATACACCTCAAGAAGAATATAACTTCGAATTATTAAGAAATTCAACTAATGATACAAGTTTAGAAAATGAAAAACTAAAAAAAGAAAATCAAGTTAAGAATATATATACATCTTTACGTGTGAACTTAGAGTATGTAAAGTCAAAATATAATTCGATGATAAATAGTGATATTATTGTTCGTGAGTTTACTTTAATTGCTCGTGGAAAACAATATTCGGCCTTTTTGTTATATATTGATGGCATGATTGATACAGATATTATGAATAGGTTTATTATAGAGCCATTGATGCTTAGAAGTAAAAGTAATTTATATGGTAATGACCAAAATAGAATTATATCTGAAGCTGTGGCAAATAACATTACTGTTAGAAAAGTAAAAAAATTTAATCTCGCTGATTATATTATGAATTGTTTAATGCCTCAAAATACAGTTGGACAATATTCAGAATTTAGCAAAATATTTAATGATGTAAATTCTGGAAATTGTGCTTTATTTATTGATACTTTAAATGTTGCATTTGATATTGAAGTAAAAGGATTTGAGAAAAGAAGTATTGAAAAACCTGAAAATGAAATTGTAATTAAAGGTGCTCATGAAGCTTTTGTTGAAAATATTCGTACAAATACTTCTTTGGTAAGAAGAAGTGTTCATAATGAAAATTTAATTATTGAGAACATACAAATTGGTGCGATTACTAAAACATCTTGTGCTTTGTGTTATGTAAAAACTCTTGCCAATTCTGATTTGGTATCAGAAGTACGTTATCGTTTAAATAATTTAGAAATTGATTCTATGTTATCTAGTGGTCAATTAGAACAAATGATTATAGATGATAACTTAATTTCCATACCTCAGACTATTTCTACTGAGAGACCTGATAAGGCAGCAAGCTATTTATTAGATGGTCGTGTTGTTTTACTTGTAAATGGTGCTCCTTATGCACTCGTTGTACCAGCTGTTTATACTGATTTTTTATCTACTCCTGATGATAAAAATATGAAAACGAGTTTTTCAAATTTTGTAAAATGGATACGTATTTTAGCTACTTTTCTTAGTTTGTTATTGCCTGGACTTTATGTAGCAATTGCTAGTTTTCATCAAGAACTTTTGCCTACTGACTTACTATATTCTATCTTAGCATCACGAGAAACTGTTCCTTTTCCAGTTATCTTTGAAATTTTACTTTTAGAAATTTCCTTTGAGTTAATTCGTGAAGCTGGTATTAGAGTTCCTTCCCCTATTGGTCCTACTATAGGAATTGTTGGTGCTCTTATTATTGGACAATCTGCAGTATCTGCTGGAATTGTTAGCCCTGTTTTAATTATTATTGTTGCAATTACTGGTATTGCATCTTTTGCAGTTCCTGATTATTCTTTTAGCTTTCATTTAAGAGTATATCGTTTTGCCTTTATCTTTTTAGGGTATTGTTGTGGCTTTTTAGGAATTGGCTTAGGATTACTTGCATATATTGCTGTATTATGTGACACAAAATCTTTTGGAATATCACTTACTTCTGGAATTTCTCCACTACAAAAAACTGTTGGTCACTCATATTTTCTACAGCCTATTTGGTTAAGAGAATTTAGAGCTAGTTATTTAGATGCTAAAAAAGAAGAAAAACAAGAAAAAATATCTATGAAATGGAAATATCCATTTTTGAAAAAGGAGGATACTAAATGACAGATAGTAAAATCACATCAAAAGAAGCTATAATGCTTGTTGTAACTATATTTGTTTCACATACAATTGTAACCTTACCACAAAATCTATTAAGTAATACAAAGTCTGCCACTCTTATCAATCTAATATATGTTGGAATTATTGCAATTTTATTAGCTTATGTTATTTATCGCTTATTAAAAAATTTTGCTTCTTTAGATATTATTGATATTTCACAATATTTAGGTGGTAGTGTATTAAAAACTATTGTTGGAGGAATTTTTATAGCATATTTTATTGTAACTAGTAGTAACTTATTGCGAGAATTTTGTGAAGGATTGCGTGTAGCATTTTTCCCAATGACAAATATATTATCAATTTTAGTTCCTTTTATACTTGTACTATTTATTACTAATTATTTATCTTTTAGTAGTAATGTTAAAACTATCTCTTTAATATTTCCTCTTGTTTTAATTAGTATTGTATTTTTATTTTTTGGGAATTTTGGAAATTTTTCTTTTGAAAGGATGTTTCCTGTTTTAGGTAAAGGGTTTGTTGATACATTTATTACTGGAATTGGAAATATTTTTGCTTTTAGTGGTATTTCTTGTTTATATTTTATTCCTCCTTATTTAAAAGAGCCTAATCAAATGAAAAAGATTTGTTTAAGTTCTGTTATTATTGGTTTAATGTATTTTCTTTTCTGTACAGCTACAATTTTATTACTTTTTTCTTTTTTTGTAGATGTAGACGAAGTCCTACCTTTATATTCTGCTGCTAGTTATATTGAATTTGGTATATTTTTTCAAAGGTTAGAATCTTTCTTTATGCTTATTTGGATTTTGGAAATTGGTTCTTATTTAATTGTAACAAATCGCTTTTCAATTAGTATCTTTCAAAAAATTACTAATTTGAAATTTCATAAGCCATTAGCTATGATTTTTCCTTTATTAATATTTGGAATTGCATTACTTCCTAAAAATTATTCTATTATTCGTTTTTTAGAAAGTAATATATATGCATATTTTATTATTGCAATTGTATTTGTTTTTGGAATTGCTATTTTGTTTTTAGCTAATTTAAAAAAGAAAAAAGAAAGAAGTGTGAAACCTCAAAAAACACAATAAATCTATTAGAAAGGACTGACGTTTTTAATGAAACATTTATTAAAAGTTGTTTGCTTTGTTATTATTTTCGTTATATTAACTGTTTCTTTTTCTAATTCATATACAAGAGTAAACTTAGATAATATTGCTGTTGTAGTTTCTATGGGAATTGATAAAGGCGAAAATAACAAGTTAAAAGTTTGTTTTCAATTTACTAATCCCTCCTCTATTTCTGAAAGTGGTTCTTCTGAAACTGCATCTACTATATTAAAATCAGTTGATGCATCTTCTATTAGTTCTGCAATCAATTCAATGAATAGTTATTTAGGAAAAGAACTAACACTTGCTCATTGTAAATTAGTTGTATTTTCTGAAGAGCTTGCTAAAGAAGGAATTAGTGATATTATATATACATTAATGAACGATGCTCAGACTCGCCCTTCTTGTAATGTTGTTGTTAGTAAATGTACTGCTGCACATTATATAAATAATTCAAAACCTTTTTTAGAGCCTTTGATTTCAAAATACTATGAGTTATTTATTAGTTCTAATCAATTTACTGGATATACTTCAAATGCAACTTTAGGAAAGTTCTTTGATAATATGATTTGTCAATCTTGTGATCCTTTTGCAATTCTTGGAGGAATAAATCTGCAACTTCCAAATACTTCTCCAGAAGCTTTGACAAATAAGGAAACATCTGATAAGTCTAATTCTGCTAGTTTATCTGGTGATACAATTTCCGAAAATGTTGGTTTGGCTGTATTTCGTGAAGGAGCACTTGTTGGTGAATTAAATGCAATTGAAACTTTATCTTTTATGTGTATTGGAAATGAAGTTAAAGGATTTTTAATATCTGTGCCTAATCCACAAGTAGAAAATCAAAATGTTGATGTGTATTTAACACCAAAGGCTAATACAAAAATTGATGTTTCTCTTGTAAATGGTTCTCCATATATTAGAGTTGATTGTAAATATTATGGTCAAATTTATTCTATGACAAATGATTCTAATTATTTAGATCCAGAAATATTGTCACGTATTTCTGAAGCATGTAATCGATATTTGGAATATATATTTACAGAATATTTGTATAAAACTGCCAAAGAATATAAAAGTGATATAAATGCTATTGGCAAAAGTTCTCTAAAACTATTTACAACTGTTGATGAATATGAGACTTATGGTTGGAGAGAACATTATCAAGATAGTTTTTTTGATGTTTCTGCTCAAGTTAATGTAAGGTCATCATCATTGCTTAGTGATTCTTAATTTTGAAGGAGTAATTTAGTATGTATATATTTTTTAATATTTTCTTTTTATTATTTAGTATTATTTTAAGCACAAGAACTATTGCTTATGGTATATATGAAATTAAACAAAATAAAAATAAAGCTGGTGGTATCAGCTTTATCATATTTTGTTTGTTAACAATTATATTTTGTAATATAGCTATTTGGTTATAAATATATAAGACATTATGCCATATATAAAATTCCTAATGCAAGTGTTAATATAGCAAATAATACTGCTAATATGATTGTCCATCTTTTTAATTTACCTTCTTTAGTTTTACCTTTATTTTTCTCATAAAAGTTGTTAGTTGAAGATCCTGTAATTGTTGCTGATGCTCCTCCATCATCTTTTGTTTGAATTAAAGCTAAAATAATAACTGCTAATGCTACTATAAAATATACAACTGTTAAAATTGTTCTTGCTATTTCCATTTTTATTTTCTTCCTCCTAGTTTAGTCTTATGATATTTTATCATATATTTTTTAAAAAATCAATTATTCATAGCATTTTTATTCATTTTTTTGAATTTAACTATAAAAGCTAGTTTTAAAAACTAGCTCTTACTCTGTTTTAATACATTGCATCCATCCCTGCACCCATTGCATGATTATCTCCACAATTGCATGATTTGTCTTCTGGTATATCTGTAACTATGCTTTCTGTAGTTAATACCATAGATGCAATTGATGCTGCATTTTGAAGTGCACTTCTTGTTACTTTTGTAGGATCTACAATTCCAGCTTTTTTCATATCTACATATGTTTCTTTACTAGCATCAAATCCTGTTCCTACAGGTGATTGTTTAATTTTATCAATAATTACTGCTGGTTCTAATCCTGCATTTATAGCTATTTGTTTTGCTGGTTCTTCTAATGATTTTAATACAATTTCAGCACCTAGTTTTTCTCCACCTTCTAGTTTTTCAATTGTTTTTTCTACTTTTCCAATAACATTAATTAGTGCTGTTCCTCCACCTGCTACAATTCCTTCTTCAACAGCAGCTTTTGTTGCAGATAGTGCATCTTCTATTCTTAATTTCTTTTCCTTCATTTCAACTTCTGTTGCAGCTCCAACTTCAATAACAGCTACACCACCTGCTATTTTAGCTAATCTTTCTTGTAAATTTTCTTTATCATAACTACTTGTTGTTTCTTCAATTTGTGTTTTTATTTGTTTAATTCTTGTTGCAATTTGTTCTTTATCTCCTACACCATCTACAATAATTGTATTTTCTTTTTGTACTTTTACTTGTTTTGCTTTACCTAATTGTTCAATTGTTACATCTTTTAATTCTAATCCTAAATCAGAGGTAATAACTTCTCCTCCTGTTAATATTGCAATATCTTCTAACATTGCTTTTCTTTTATCTCCAAAGCCTGGTGCTTTTACTGCAACAACATTTAATACACCTCTTAGTTTGTTTAATACTAATGTAGATAATGCTTCTCCTTCAATGTCATCACATATTATTACAAGTTTACCTGATTGTTGCATTAATGCTTCTAATAATGGTAATATTTCTTGGATATTACTGATTTTTTTGTCTGTTATCAATATATATGGATTTTCAAATACTGCTTCCATTTTATCTGTGTCTGTTACCATATATGGTGATACATATCCTTTATCAAATTGCATTCCTTCTACAACATTTAATTCTGTATTAGATGT
>CANRML010000012.1 GCA_947631725.1 uncultured Clostridia bacterium | reverse complement strand
CTCCACTCTCTTCCTGACCATCCATCTTTTGCAGAAAAAACTGTATTACCACAAAAAATTAAAAGTAGTATTAATATTAAAATTATTCTTTTAAAATTTATGTATATCCTTTTTTTCTCCATCTATTTACCTCATTTTTACATTTCCTTATTTTCATTATATCGTACTTTTTGTTCTTTTTCAATATTTTTTGTCGAAGATTTCTATTTATAGCTTTTTGCATTACAAAAAAAAATGTAGCATATTATATACTACATTTCTTGGCTTAGGTGAGAGGGTTTGAACCTCCGCGCCGATTACTCGACCTAGCAGTTTAGCAAACTTTCATTGATGTCTCGTTTTTTCATGAATTTTATATTCCAAGTATTTCCAATCTTTTTTGAAAATCTGCTTGAAATTTTATAAAAAACTTTTCTATTTCTTCCCAGTTGTACTCTACAAATGTTTTAGGTAATATCTCTTGCTGAGCATCTTCAAAGTAACTTAATCCCATTACTATATTTGCAAAATTTACATTAGTACCACATTTTTGTACCAATCCTTTTGCAAGTTCATCTATTGTTATATTACTTTTTTTCATAATATTATATAAATCAAAAAAGTCCTTTTTAGATCCCCTGCCACCTATTGCTACAACTTTCATTACCGCAATATCTAATACACTTGCTATCTTCAATTTAGGCATTTCTTCTACTTTCACAAATTCTTTTATAACGGGATTTGGATAATAAAAGAAACTTACTTGTATTCCATTTAATATAACATCTACTGTTCCCTTTTGATTCTGCTTTACTTCTGTTTGTCCTAATGTTTGTATTTCTTTTAATAATAGTTCATTGTTAAAATTTTCAGATACACAAAAATCAAAGTCATAAGACTCTCTCAAATCTAGTTGTAATGATAGTGCAGTTCCACCTATCATATAATAATTTTGTATACTTATTGTGTCTGTAATATCTTTTAATAATTTATATCTATCTTTATCAATAATATCCCAATACATTAGCTATTTGTCCTCCAATATTCATAATTCATGGCATTAATCCATCTATAATATGCCATTTCTTCTTTTCGCAAATTAAATTGTTGTCTTAAATAATTGGCAACTATCGGTTTTAGATTTCTTGAATTTCTTGCTACATCTTCTACATCTTTGTCTACATAATTATCTTTTATCCATCTTATTGCTTCCAAATCCCCATAGCAATATAATCTTGATATGATATATCTTTTATTCTTTTCTTTATCTAGTTCTTCAAAATTAGTATCCCAAAAATATTTTTTTAATTCTATTGGCATTATATCCTCCTCTATTTTATATACTAAAAAATTGTAGTATATTATATATAAAGTATACTACAATTTTAAATATTTTACAACTAAAATCAAACTTAAACTATAAAAGTATTTGGCGTAGGTGAGAGGGTTCGAACCTCCGCGCCGATTACTCGACCTAGCAGTTTAGCAAACTGCCCCCTTCACCACTTGGGTACACCTACATATATAATAAAAGAAAATAAAAACTATGGTCTTTATTTTCTTCATAATATTTTTGGCGGAGAGGGTGGGATTCGAACCCACGGTACGCTACAAACGCACGCCAATTTTCAAGACTGGTGCCATAAACCAACTCGACCACCTCTCCATATATTGTTGACAAGTGTCTCGCGACAATAATTATCTTAGCATTTTTATAGACATTTGTCAATAGTAATTTTGGGAATTTTTAAATTTTTAACTGTCTTTTTGCTTATCTTTAATATGATATATATTTTTAGATTGTATTGCTTTTTCAATTGCTTGTTGTTCTTCTTCAGAAATTGTATAATTTGATTTTCCATTTTCTACAGGTTTTGCATATATGTTAGACATTTCTCTAGAATATATTCCATTTAGCACAACACCTGAATTATTTTCATCTAGTAAGGCAAGAGCAAAGCTTAAATCACTTCCTGTATCTTTAAATGCGCTATATCTTACTATTCCTATTTTTTGAATACAGCCAGATACATCTTCTTCTATATTTTTGCAAAAGCCTAATATTTCTGCATTTTGCTTTTCTACTTTTTCTACTCTATACATATAGGTTTCTAAGTCTTCTTCTAGGTTTTTACCATTTCCTAATTTTTTCATAAAACTATTATATCTTTTATTTAGTTTTGAAATTTTAATTAAACTTACAAAAAATCCTATAAACAAAACTATTATCACTACTGCACATATGATAAGAAATGTATCACTTCTTAATAATTCCAATATATTTTCCATTAATACCTCCTACTTCATTAAGTCCAATATCCTTTCTAAGTCATCATTACTTGTATATTCAATAATGATTTTTCCTCTTCTTTTTCCTGCATCTAGTCTTACTTTAGTTCCAAAAAAGGTTTGAAATGTATTTTCAATATCTCTATATAGCACATGTTGCCTTTCCATTTGCTCTTTAGTTTCTCCTTTTTTCTGCGCTGATTTTTCTGCTTGTCTAACTGTTACTCCTCTTTCTAGCATTTGTAATGCCATGCGATATTGTTTTTCTGGATCTTGAATAGCTAGTAATGCTCTAAAATGTCCCTCTGATAGTTTTCCCTCTTTTGCCATTTCTAAAACCCTTGGCTCTAAATTTAAAATACGAAGGGAATTTGTAATAGCACTTCTACTTTTTCCTAATTGTTTAGCTACTTCTTCTTGTGTTAAGTCATATGCTTTCATTAAATTCTTTATCCCCATTGCTTTTTCATATGGTGTTAAATCTTCTCTTTGTAAATTTTCTATCAAGGAAATTCTAGTATTTTTCTTTTCATCATCTTCTCTAATAATTGCTGGTATTTTCTCCAATCCTGCTAATTTGCAAGCTCTCCATCTTCTTTCTCCAGCTATTATTGAATAATATCCATCTTTTTTTGCTACTACTATTGGTTGAATTAATCCAAATTCTTTTATTGATTCTGCTAATTCTTCTAAGGCTTCTTGTTTAAAATGCTTTCTTGCTTGTTCTTTATTTGGTTCTATTTCTGTTATATTTAGTTCCTTCATTATATCTGTTTCTTGCATTTGTTCTTCTTCAGGTACTGGTCCAAATAGTGCATCTAAGCCCTTTCCTAATCCTGTTTTTTTAGGCATTTTTACCACCTACCCTTTCTCTTCTTCATTTTTTTTCAAAAATTCTTTTGTAAATTTTTCATAACTTTTTGCACCCTTGGAACGTGGATCATACTCAGTTATTGGCATACCATAACTTGGTGCTTCACTTAATCTGACATTTCTTGGAATTACTGTTTTATATACTTTATTTTCAAAATATTTTTTTACTTCCTTCACAACTTGATTAGATAAATTTGTCCTCATGTCGTACATTGTTAATAACGCACCTTCTATTTGCAATTGTTTATTTAAATGTTTTTTTACTAAATTCACTGTGTTTATTAGTTGTCCTAATCCTTCTAATGCATAATACTCACATTGTACTGGTATCAATACACTATCTGATGCTGTAAATGCATTTAAAGTAATCAATCCTAGTGATGGTGGACAATCAATTAAAATATAGTCAAATATATCTTTTATTTCCTCTATTTTTTCTTTTAATCTTTGTTCTCTTGACATCATAGGTACTAATTCTACTTCTGCTCCAGCTAAATTAATATTTGATGGACATATTAATAAGTTTTTTATTATTGTTTTTTCGATTACATCTCTCATTGATGTTTCTCCAACTAAAACATCATATGTTGAATATTCTACATCTTTTTCTGCTCCTAATCCACTTGTTGCATTTCCTTGAGGGTCTGCATCTATTAATAAAACTTTTTTTCCTTTTTTTGCTAAAACTGTGCTTAAATTTATTGTTGTAGTTGTTTTTCCAACTCCACCTTTTTGATTTGCCACTGATATTACTTTTCCCAATTTTATGCCTCCAATCTTTGGTAAATATTTACTTATACGTTCGTTTGCTTCTTTTTTGCTAGCTATATAATATATAAAAATAGCAAAAATGTCAATGAATTTTTGCTATTTTTTAGATTTTTTGTATATTTATGAAATTGGCTGTTTTGAAGGTGTTCCTGCCTTCCTTGGATATTTATTTGGTGTGTTTTCTATTTTATCAATTATTATTATATTTCTTCCTATTTCTGAATCTGGAAGTAAAAATTTTTCTATTTTTTCTACATTTCCTCCTAAAATATTTATTGCACATTTAGCATCATTTAATTCTTCGTCCACATTGCTACCTTTCATACATATGGTTTTTCCACATTTTTTTGACAATGGTAGCATATATTCTGCAAGCACAGATAAGTTTGCAACTGCTCTAGATGTAACATAATCAAATTTCTCTCTATACTTCTTGTCTTTTCCTATTTCCTCTATTCTCGCATGTATTGCTTTAATATTTCCTAGTTCTAATTTTTCGATTGTTTCACATAAAAAATTAATTCTTTTTTGTAATGAATCTACTAAAACAATATCAATATCTGGTCTTATAATTTTTAGTGGAATTCCAGGAAATCCTGCTCCTGTTCCAACATCTATTAAAGATGTTTTTTGTGCAATATATTTTGATATGGTAAAAGAATCAATAAAATGTTTTAATATTATCTCTCTTGGTTCTGTTATTGCTGTTAAATTTATTTTACTATTCCAATTTAATAATAATTGCATATACTCCCATAATTGCTTTATTTGATCTTCTTGTAGTGTTACTTGGATTTTTTTTGCTTTATCTATAATATCTTTTCTAAATTCTTCAAATTCCATATACTACTTTTCCTTTCTTGTTTGAAGATAAATAAGTAATACAGATATGTCAGCTGGTGATACTCCTGAAATTCTTGATGCTTGTCCTATTGAGTGTGGGCGCATTTTTTCTAGTTTTTGCCTTGCTTCTATTCTAATTCCTTTTATCTCTTTATAGTCTATGTCTTCTGGTAATATTTTTTCTTCTAATTTTTTAAATTTTTTTACTTGTTCTTCTTGTAATTTTATATATCCTTCATATTTTATTTGTATTTCTACTTCTTCTGCTTCTTGTCTGCTTAAATTAGGTTGTTCGTTGTCTATTTCTTTTAAGTCTTCATATGTAATTTCTGTTCTTTTTAACAATTCTGACATTTTGGTTCCTGTTTGAAGTGAATTTGTTCCTTTTTGTATTAAAAATTGATTAACTTCCTCTGTTGGTTTTACTGTAGTTTCTTTTAATCTTTTAATTTCCGCTTCAATGTTTTGCTTTTTTTGCAAAAATCTATCATATCTTTCTTGTGAAACTAGTCCAATATCATATCCTATTTTTGTTAGACGCAAGTCTGCATTATCTTGTCTTAAAAGAAGTCTGTATTCAGCTCTCGAGGTCATCATCCTATATGGTTCATTAGTTCCTTTTGTTACAATATCATCAATTAACACCCCTATATAGCTTTGTGTTCTATCTAAGATTATTGGATCTTGCCCTTTAATTTGTCTAGTCGCATTTATTCCTGCTATTAATCCTTGACATGCTGCTTCTTCATATCCAGATGTTCCATTTATCTGTCCTGCCATAAATAATCCGTGTATTCCTTTATACTCTAAAGAGAGTTTTAGTTCTGACGGATTTATACAGTCATATTCTATTGCATATGCCGGCCTTGTAAATTCTGCTTTTTCTAGTCCTGGAATTGTGTGGTATAAAGCGATTTGAACATCTTCTGGCAAAGAAGAACTCATCCCTTGTATATACATTTCTTCAGTATCTAATCCTACTGGTTCTACAAATGCCTGATGTCTTGGTTTGTCACTAAATCTAACTACCTTATCTTCTATTGAAGGACAATATCTTGGCCCTGTTCCTTCTATTTTTCCTGCATATAGTGGTGAACGATGTAAATTTTGTCGAATTATGTCGTGAGTTTTTTCATTAGTGTATGTTAAATAACAGTCAACTTGTTCAAATGGTTTCACATTGTCATCAAATGAAAAAGCTTGAATATCTTTGTCTCCTTTTTGTACTTCCATTTTAGAAAAATCTATGCTTCTACGATTTATTCTTGCTGGTGTTCCTGTTTTAAAACGTACTAAATTTATTCCTAATTTTTTTAAGCAATCAGAAAGTTTATTAGCTGCTGCAACTCCATCTGGGCCACTTTCTTGTGAAAATTCTCCTATAAATATTTTTCCTTTTAAATATGTACCTGTTGCTAATATTATTGCTTTTACATTATAAATTGCTCCCACATTAGTTTTTATTGCTTTTACTGTTCCGTTATCCACAATTATATCTACAATTTCTCCTTGTTTAACTTCTAGGTTTTCTTGTAGCTCCAATGTGTGCTTCATTTCCATTTGATATTTTTTTCTGTCTGCTTGAGCTCTTAAAGAATGTACTGCTGGACCTTTTGAAGTATTTAGCATTTTGACTTGTATCATACTTTTGTCTATATTCTTCCCCATTTCTCCACCTAGTGCATCAATTTCTCTCACTAAGTGTCCTTTTGAACTTCCTCCTATATGTGGATTACATGGCATATTAGCAATGTTTTCTAAACTAATTGAAAATATTAATGTTTTCATCCCTAATCTTGCTGCTGCTAATGCTGCTTCACATCCTGCATGTCCAGCTCCGACAACTGCGACATCATAATCTCCTGCTTGATATTCCATTTGTTTTTTCCTTTCTTTTTATTTTTTGTTTTTCCATATGAAACAAGAATTTAAGTTTTGTTTCTTTTTATGTTTTCTTTTACATATAGGTTCAATATGTTTTATGTTTATTGATTTTCCATGTTCTTTTCTATTTTGCTTTTTGTTGTTGTTTTTTTGTTGTGGTTTTTTATAATTTTTTCTTTATTTTTTGTTTAGTGATTATGTTTCTTGTTTCTATTTTTACTTTTTCTTTTATTTTTTATTTCTTTTTTGAAAATCGCCATATTTTTATTTTTGTATTAGTTTTATAAAGTTATATATCCGCTGTGTGTTTCCCTCTTATTTTAAATTCTCGTGCGTTATAACTATTTTCCTAAACAAAACTTTGAAAATATTTTATCTAGTATATCATCTGTTACACTTTCTCCTGTGATATTGCCTAAATTTTCTAATATTTCTCTTAAATAAATAGCAGTTATATCTAATGGCATTTTGTTTTCTATGGCTTCTTCAGCTTTTTTACAACCTTCCAATGCTTTATGAATAAAGTTTTTATGTCTTACATTTGTTATTGTTAAATTATTATCTACATTTATTTTTTCAAAAGAAAATAATGTTTTTATTGTATTATATAGTTCTTGTAATCCTTTTTCTTCTAATATAGACATATTTATTATATATTCTGATGAATTAGAGATTTCCTTAGTAGTAGCTGTAATTTTTTGCTCTAAATCTGTTTTATTTAATATAATAATTGCTGTTTTTCCTTTTATTAGTTCTAATATTTCTTTATCTTCATTTGTTAATTCTTTACTACTATCAAAAATAGCAATTATTAAATCTGCTTCTTGTGCCATTTTTTTTGATTTTTCAATCCCTATTCTTTCTACTTCATCTTTAGCTTCTCTAATTCCTGCTGTGTCTATTAACTGTAATGGTATTCCTTCTACTGTAACAAATTCTTCAATGGTGTCTCTTGTTGTTCCTGCTATTTCCGTAACAATTGCTCGGTCTTCTTGTAATATAGCATTTAGTAAAGAAGATTTTCCTGCATTTGGTCTTCCTATAATTGCTGTTTTTATCCCTTCTTTTAATAGTTTTCCCTCATCAAAGCTTTTTTCTAGTTGATTTAAATCTGAATAAACTATTTTTAGCATGTCTTTTATTTCTTGATTTGTTACTTCTTCTAAATCATATTCTGGATAGTCTATATCTACTTCTATATTTATCATTACATCCATAATTTTTTGTTTTATTTCATGTATTTTTTTTGAAAGCCTACCTTCTAGTGTTTGTATTCCTGTTTTTAATTCCTTATCTGTTTTTGCTTGAATAATATCTATAACAGATTCTGCTTGTAATAAATCTATTCTTCCATTTAGAAATGCTCTTTTGGTAAATTCACCTGGTTCAGCTAGTTCTGCTCCATTTTTTAAGCATAATTCTAAGATTTTTTTTACGATAAATTGTCCGCCATGTGTTTGAATTTCACACATGTCTTCTGTTGTATAACTTTTAGGTGCTTTAAAGTTTGAAACTAGCACTTCATCTATAATTTGTTCATTTTCTACTATGTGTCCATATTTTATTGTATAACCTTGTATTTGGTTTGTTTTATTTTTTGGCTTGAATATTTTTTCTAATACTTTAAATGTATCTTTTCCACTCATCCTGACTATCCCTATTCCACCAATTCCGTGGTGCCGTAGATATTGATGCAATTGTGTTCATTGTTTTCCTCCTATTTTTTACTAAAAAAGAGGCAAAGATAGATATTACTTATTGTAAAATCCGACCTTTGACCTCTGATTTTATTTTTATTTTCTTTTTAATGATATAACAACTCTACGATGTGGTTCTTCTCCAATGCTTACAGTTTCTACTTTTGGATGATTTTGTAATTTACTATGAATTATTTTTCTTTCATATGGTTGCATTGGCTCTAGTGTAACTGATTTTCTTGTTTTTATAACTGTTTTTGCGACTTTTTCTGCTAATTCTTCTAATGTCTTTTCTCTTTTTTGCTTATATCCTTCTATATCTAGAAAAACTCTTATTTTTTGTTCTATTCCTTTTGTAGCTATTGATGTTAAAAGCATTTGTAATGCATATAATGTTTCTCCTCTATGTCCTATTAAATATCCTAATTTATCATTGTTTATTTTTACTTTTAGTCCACTTTCATCTACTTCAACTTCATATTTTGTACCTTCTGGAAGATGTTTGATAAAATCTTCTAAAAATTTTTCTACATTTTCCTTAGCTTTTTGCTGATTTTCTGGTGAGATAATAATTTCTTTTTTTGGCATTTTTTCTTCTTTTTTTGCTATGTTTTCTTTTAATGTTAATTCTACTTTTACTACTCTTGGTGCTAAAATACTAAAAAAGCTTCTTTTATCATCACTTTCTAATACTTTTATATCTACACAATCTCTAGGTACTTTTAACTGTTTTAATCCATTTTCTATAGCTTCATTAGTAGTCTTTCCCTCTGCTACAACTGTCATTTGGTTTTCCCCCTATTCTTCTTTTTCTTTTAGCAATCTATTTAATACTAATCTTTCTGCAATCATTGCAAGATTATTTACTAGCCAATATAATGCTAATCCTAATGGTGCAACTAATGATATAGAAACAGACATTATTGGCATCATCCAAGACATCATTTTATTTGTTTGCGCCATTGGATCAATTTCCTCTTCTTCTTTTCCTTCTTTTTTATCTTCTTCAGTTTTGTCTTTTTTTGTATTATTTGTACTTTGCATCATTGTTACTAATTTCATAGATACAAATGTTGATAATATGTATAATACTGGGATTATATAAACTGTCCAATCACTTAAGTTTTGTTGAGGAATTTTACTTAAGTCTAGTCCTAAGAAATTCATATTTATTTCATATTGTTGAAGTTCTTGATTTTCTGGATTTTGCTCTTTTAAGTAATCTATTTCTCTTATTATATCTATTTCAGGGTATGCTGCTCCTGTTATTTTTTCTGCTTGTTTTAATTGCTCTATATTATTATTTAGTGCATTGCTATCTACTTTTTTCATATATGTTAAAGGGCATCTTACCATATAGAAAATTGAAATCAATAAAATGAATTGTATAATTGAACTTAAGCATCCACTAAAAGGATTTATTTTTTCTTCTTTGTATAAATTCATCATTTCCTGATTTAGTTTTTCTTGGTCGTTTTTATATTTGAATTGCAAAATTTTCATTTTTTCTTGCACTTTGACATTTTTCTTCATTGCTTTTTGTTGCTTTATAGAAAATGGAAGCATCACGATTTTTATAACTAATGTAAATAAAATCATTGCTAATCCATAATTATTAACAAATTGATATATAAAATTTAAAAGATATCCAAATATATTTGCGAAAAATTGAAACATTTTGTTTCCTCCATATTATTTTAATGGGTCATACCCGCCTTTTGAAAATGGATTACAACGTAAAATCCTTTTTATTCCTAGAAAAGATCCTTTTATTGCTCCATATTTATCAATTGCTTGTTTTGTATATTCTGAGCATGTTGGGTAATATTTACAGTGTATCTGCTTACTTGTAAGCCATATTGATACATGTTTTTGATACCAATTTATAACATATATAAGAATTTTTTTCATTTTTTCTCTTTTCTATGTATTTATAAATATTTTTGCTTGTTGAAAAATTTTTTTAATATCTTCTTTTATGGATTTATATGCTACTTCATTTGGATTTGTTTTTTTATTCCATAAAAAAACAATATTATTTCCTGTAGAAATTTGTTCTTCATAATGGTAATAACTTTCTTTAACTAATCTTTTTATATGATTTCTCCTTACGGCATTACAGGTTTTTGAACTAATTGCTATTCCTAGAAAGTTTTGAGTTGCTTGTTTGTTTTTCTGGATAAAAGCTATAATATTTTTTCCAGAAAAACATTTTCCTTTTGTTAAAACTGCTCGAAATTCATAATTCTTTTTCAACATTTTTGTTTTTTTCATTTCATACTTTCCCCTTTTGGCAAATAGATATGAAAAAATATTTTTACGCTGTTAGTTTTTTTCTATCTTTTGCTCTTCTAGCTTTTAATACATTTCTTCCTGCTCTTGTTTTCATCCTTTTCATAAAACCATGTTCTGCTTTTTCTTGTCTATTTTTTGGTTGATATGTTCTTTTCATTTTTCAGCACCTCCTACTGCTTTTTACAAGTATATCGATTATACCTTATTTTTGGTAGTATTGTCAAGTATATTTTGAAATTTTTTTGTAATATTTTTGAAATATTTTTGTCACTTTTTTTACTTTTTTTTGGTTTTTTTCTCTGTTTTTATTGACTTGTACGTTAAAAATTTGATATGATACGAGCATATAAAAGTCAGATTTTATCATATTTTCAGAATTTGTGTTCGTAGAACTGTTGCGTTTTTGTTACAAATGTAATAGATTTATCAACATTTGTGGATAAAATTGTGGATAATTTAAAGGAAGGATGTATGTTTATGGATATTGATAAAGAAGAACTTCTAGCAAAAATTAAAGAAACATTAAAAGGTGAAGTTTCTGAAATCTCTTATGCAACATGGATTAGCTCTTTAGGAATTCAGTCTATTAGTAATAATCATATTGTTTTTACTGCTTTATCTGAATATCAAAGAGATTTTATAGAAAATCGTTTTAAAGATTTAATTTTCTTTACTTTAAAACATATTACAAATAGAGAATTTACTTTTTCTGTTGTAGATTTATCATCTAAAGATTCTTCTCAAAATGAAACAGAAATTATCATGGAAAAGACATCTAGTGTTTCTGATACAGAGTTAGAATCTAATCATCAAACTCTTGATCCTGGAAAAACTTTTGAAACTTTTGTTGTTGGAAATAATAATAGATTTGCTCATGCTGCTGCATTAGCAATAGGAAATCAACCTGGTAATTCTTACAATCCATTGTTTTTATATGGTGGTGTTGGTTTAGGAAAAACTCATTTAATGCATGCTATTGGAAATAGAATTGTAGAGGAAAATAAAAAAGCAAATGTCTTATATGTTACATCAGAAAAATTTACAAATCAATTAATCAATGCTCTTAAAGACAACAAGACTGAAGTTTTTCGTAATAAGTACCGTACAATTGATACTTTACTTATTGATGATATTCAATTTATTGCTGGAAAAGAGCGAATTCAAGAGGAATTTTTTCACACTTTTAATGCTTTAAGAGATGAAGGAAAACAAATTGTTATTTCTAGTGATAAGCCTCCTAGGGATATAGATTTTCTAGAGGATAGATTAAAGTCTAGATTTGAAGGTGGCTTGCTTGCTGATATATCTTGTCCAGATTATGAAACTCGTTTAGCTATTTTAAGAAAAAAGGCTCAAGATGAAAAAATTATTGTGGATGATTCTATTTTATCAGATATAGCATTAAAAATTGATTCTAATATTAGGGAATTAGAAGGTGTATTTAATAAAATTGTTGCTAGAGCTCTTTTAACACATAGTCCTATTACTATTGAGCAAGCAGAGTTAACTATAAATGAGTTTAAGTTGAAAAGTGAAAAGGTTATTTCTGGTGATTTTATAAAAGAGACTGTTGCAAAATATTTTAGCATTGATAAAAATGATTTATCAGGAGAAAAGAGGTCAAATGATATTGCTTTTCCTAGACAAATTGCTATGTTTTTATGTAGAGAAATTGCTAATATGTCTTTTCCACAAATAGGAAAAGAGTTTGGAAATAGAGATCATTCAACTGTTATGCATGCTTATAATAAGATTAAGAAAGAATCTAATGAAAATATAAATACAAAACGAATTGTGGAAAGTGTGAAAAACATCATCGTAAATGATACGGAATAGGTAATTCTAAGAAATTTTTATTTTTTTAAAATTTATGTTTGTTAAAATTCTTGTTTGTTAAAAATAAATGAAGTTTTTCTTACGGAACTAATGCATTGGTTATCCACAAGTAGTTGTGAATTTCCTGTTTATAAACTGTTAATAAATTAATTTTCCACAAAAGGATTTTTAAGCTGTGTAAAAATAGAAAAGTTTTCCACTAATTTATACACAGGCAATACATTAGAGTATGTAGTTTTCCATATAGTTTTCCACAGTTTCCACAGTACCTACTACTACTACTACTAAATATATTATTTATTTTAATTATTATATTAAGGAGGAACCAAAAATGAAATTTGTATGTTATAAGGATAAATTATTAAAAGCTATCAATTCTGTTGTTAGGGGTGTAGCATCTAAAACAACAATGCCTATATTAGAAGGAATATTAATTCAAACAAATGAAAATGAAATTAAATTAACAACTTATGATATGGAATTAGGAATTGAATATGTAATTGATTGTGATGTAAAAGAACAAGGTAATACAGTTGTAAATGCTATTATGTTTAGTGAAATTATAAGAAAATTACCAGATACAGAAATAGAAATAAAATTAAATGAAAATAATTTGTTGGAAATAGAGTGTGAGGGTTCTCATTATAAATTAGCAACTATGAACTCAGATGAATTTCCAGAATTACCTAAAATAGAAGTAGAAAATTCTATTGAGATTGAACAAAATGCTTTAAAAAATATGATAAGAAAAATAATTTTTGCAGTTAGTACAGAAGAAAGCAGACCAATTTTCACAGGTTGTTTAATGGAAGTGGAAAATAATAAATTAAATTTAGTTGCAGTAGATGGATTTAGATTAGCTTTAAGAAGTATGTACTTAAATAAAAAAACGGAAGATTTTAGTGCAGTTATACCAGGGAAAACATTAAATGAAGTAAATAAGATTTTGTCAGATTCTTTTGAAAATGTAAAAATAGGAATTTCAAAAAATCAAGCTTTATTTGAAATGGATAATTGTAAAGTTGTAACAAGAATTTTAGATGGAGAATTTTTAAATTATAAAAATGTTATTCCTAATAATTGGGAAACTAGAATTAAAGTAAATAAAGCAAATTTACAAGATTGTTTTGAAAGAATTAGTTTGATATCTTCTTCAAGTATAGAAAAAGAAAAGAAATATCCTGTAAAAGTTCAAGTAGATATTGGGAAAGTTACAATTTCTTGTACAAATCAAACAGGTGATGCTAAAGAAGAACTTTTCTTAGCAACAGAAGGAAAAAATTTAGAAGTAGGATTTAATCCTAAATATTTTTTAGATAGTTTAAAAGTTATTGAAGATGAAGAAATATATGTTGAATTTGGATCAAATATTTCTCCTTGTTTAGTAAAATCTATTGAAAATAATGATTATGTATATATGATTTTACCTATTAGAATTAAAGAAGATTAAATATAGAAGAGGGACTATAAAAATAGTTCCTTTTTATATAAAAAATATAATTAAAATTTTTAAGACTAGATAAAAAAATAAAATTATGATATATTAAAAAAGGTGAAAATAATGTGGATAAAAAATATTAAGTTGAGCAATTTTAGAAATTATGATAAATTAAATGTTGATTTAGGAAAAAATATAAATATTTTTTTTGGAGAAAATGCACAGGGAAAAACAAATATTATTGAATCTATTTTTTTATGTAGTATAGGTAAATCTTTTCGTACTAATAAGGATAAAGAAATGATAAAATTAGAAAAAGAAGATTTAGATGTTGAAATTGAATATGAAAAGTCTGACAGAAGTGGAAGTATAAAAATAGATATAGGAGATAAAAAAAATATTTTTATAAATGGGATAAAAATAAAAAAATTGAGTGATTTATTAGGAAAGATAAATATTGTTCTTTTTACACCAGATGATATAGATATGATAAAAGGAAGCCCCGAAAAGCGTAGAAAATTTTTAGATATTATGATTAGTCAATTAAGACCTAATTATATGCATATACTTTCAATTTATCAAAAAACATTAAAGGAAAGAAATTATTATTTAAAGGAAATTAAAGAAAAAGGAAAAGATGAAAATTTATTAGAAATATGGGATGAAAAGTTAGCTGAAAGTGCTGAGAAAATTGTTTTTTATAGGAAAGAATTTATAGAAAAGATTAAAGAAAAAATAGAAGAAATTCATAAGGAAATTACAGGCCAAAAAGAAGATATAAAAATAGAATATTTTTCTCAATGTGAAGATAGGGAAGAATATTTGAAAATATTAAAACAAAGAAGGAAATTAGATATCATAAAGGGATTTACAACAAAAGGAATACATAGAGATGATTTTTTAATTTTTATAAATGGAAAACAAATTGATATATATGGGTCACAAGGACAACAAAGAACAGCGGTTCTTTCATTAAAATTATCAGAGTTACAAATAATTTATGAAGAAGTAGGGGAGTATCCGATTTTATTATTAGATGATTTTATGTCAGAGCTAGATAAATCAAGAAGAGAAAGTTTAATTTCACATATAAAAGAAACACAAGTCATAATTACTTGTACTGATAAATTAACACTTGAAAATTTAAATTTTTTAGAATATAATGTACAAGAAGGAAAAATTATAAGCGTAGGAGGAAAACAAAATGGAAAAATATGAGCATAAGTATGGAGCAGAACAAATCCAGGTATTAGAAGGGCTTGAAGCCGTAAGAAAAAGACCTGGTATGTATATTGGTAGTACATCAGTAAGAGGATTGCATCATATGGTATATGAAATAGTTGATAATGGTGTTGATGAAGCATTAGCAGGATATTGTACAGAAATAAATATTATTATAGAAAAAGGAAATATTATTACAGTTATAGATAATGGTAGAGGAATTCCAGTTGAAATACATCCAAAAACAAAGATTTCTACTGCAGAAACTGTTTATACTGTATTACATGCAGGAGGAAAATTTGGAGGAGATAGCGGATATAAAGTTTCAGGTGGATTACACGGAGTTGGTGCATCAGTTGTAAATGCATTATCTAATTGGGTAGAAGTTACTATAGAGAGAGATGGTGGCATCTATGAAATGAGATTTGAAAAAGGAAAGACTGTAAAAAAACTAGAAAAGATAGGAGATTCAAATAAAACAGGAACAAAAGTTAGATTTTTAGCTGATGATACAATTTTCGAAAGTTTAGATTATGAATATGATGTATTGGAGAAAAGACTTAGAGAAATTGCTTTTTTAACAAAAGGATTAAAAATAACAATAGAGGATCAAAGAGAAGAAACACCTAAGAAAGCAGAGTTTTGCTATGAAGGAGGGTTAAACTCATTTGTTGAATTTTTAAATAGAACTAAAGAAAAAATATATCCAACACCAATTTATATTGAAAAACAGGGAGAAGTTCCAGTAGAAATTGCAATTCAATATACAACTAGTTATACAGAGAATATTTATACATTTGTTAATAATATAAATACAGTAGAAGGTGGAACTCATTTAGAAGGTTTTAAAAGAGCATTGACAAAAGTATTTAATGATTATGCAAGAAATCATAATATTTTAAAAGAGAAAGATTCAAACTTACAAGGTGAAGATATAAGAGAAGGTATAACTGCAGTAATTTCAGTAAAAGTAAAAGAACCTCAATTTGAAGGACAGACAAAAACTAAATTGGGAAATAGTGAGGTAACAGCAGTTGTAGCAAGTGTAGTTAATGAAGCATTATCAACATTTTTAGAGGAAAATCCTCAGGTAGCAAAAGCTGTTTTAGAAAAATGTGTAAGTGCGGCAAGAGCAAGAGAAGCAGCAAGAAAAGCAAGAGAATTAGTTAGAAAGAAAAGTAGTTTAGAAACATCAACATTACCTGGAAAATTAGCAGATTGTAGTAGTAAAGTAGCAGATGAGTGTGAAGTTTATATAGTTGAGGGAGATTCAGCAGGAGGAAGTGCAAAACAAGGAAGAGATAGAAAATTCCAAGCAATTTTACCTTTATGGGGAAAAATGTTAAATGTAGAAAAAGCAAGAGCAGATAAAATATATGGAAATGATAAATTAAATCCAGTTATTGTTGCACTAGGTGCAGGAATAGGAAGCGATTTTGACATTACAAAAATCAGATATGGTAAAGTAATTATTATGGCAGATGCAGATGTTGATGGCGCACATATTAGAACATTATTATTGACATTTTTCTTTAGATATATGAGACCACTTATAGAAAATGGAAATGTATATTTAGCACAACCACCATTATATAAATTATATAAAAAGGGGATGCAAGATATTTATTGCTATACAGATGAGGATTTGGACAAGACTTTAGAAAGACTTGAAAAAGAAGGAATAGATAGAACTACATTGGGGATGCAAAGATATAAAGGTTTAGGAGAGATGAATCCAGAACAATTATGGGAAACTACAATGAATCCAGAATCTAGAATTCTAATTAAAGTAACTATGGAAGATGCAATAAAAGCTGATGAAATCTTTTCACTACTAATGGGAGATGAAGTAGAGCCAAGAAGAGAGTTTATTGAACAAAATGCAAAATATGTAAAAAATCTAGATATTTAAAATTTAAGAGAGTATATTAAAAATAATATACTCTCTTAATCTGTAAAGCCAAATATAATTTTCGCTAAGACTAATATATCTAATATTTAAACCTAATATATATTGCTATATAAATAAGCCTGATACCACATATATTAATCACTCGCTCGACTATTGATACACCATAAATAACCATATTCATCCAAACAAGGGACTAGTAATGACCATTAAAATCTAGATATAAAAATAATCTTAGCTCGAATTTATTACCTATACTATGACCATATATAAAATAAATAAAGATACAGCCTTCATACAAATAATAAATTCTTCTCGCCGACATATTATCATATAAAATATACAATAATATATCTTTGACCGAATATTAATAAACAAAAAATTTATCTATTAATACTCTTGACTCAACTATAGTCAACCTTACAATTATATTATAAGCAAAAATAAAAAAAATATACAAAAAATTTAAAATGTCGAATTTTGTCAAAAAGTTTTTGTTGACAAATGTATAAAGCTGTTGTAAAATAAGAAACTACAGGAGGTGAATAATGAAACAAAAATCAATTCAAGAGTGGACACCTATTGATAATATAAGTGATGATGGCATTATTAAATTAAAAAATCAAAAATACGTTAAGATAATGAAGATAGTCCCCATTAATTATAATTTAAAATCAGATTTAGAAAAAAATGCAATTTTAAATTCTTATAAAATATTTTTAAAAACTTGTAATTTTAATATTCAAATTTTAGTTCAAAGTAAAAAGGAAGATTTACAATATCATATTTCCAATATCCAAAAAAATATCCAAAAACCACAAAATCAATATTTAAAAAGTATTGCTGAAGAATATTTAGAATATATTCAAAAAATAAATTTATCTAAAAAATCATCTACAAAAGAATTTTATATTATTATAGAAAATGAAAAAAATAATGAAAAAAATTTTATTCAAACAGAAGAAATTATAAAAAATGAATTAAGAGAGAAATTTTTTAAAATCAAAGAGTGCTTAGCAAGGTGCGGAAATTCAGTTATTGAAATATCAAATAAAAAAGAGACAATAAAAGTTTTATATTCTTTTTTTAATACCCGAAAAAATTTATATTATAGCTAGGAGACCAACTATGAAAAGTCAATATTTTTTTTGAAAAAAAGTTAAAAAGTTTTTGACAATAAAAAGGTCAACATTAATAAACGTTTTTAAATGATTAAAAAAACGCTAAAGAACATTGAAAAATCAATATTTAATTAATCTAAGTTAAAAGCAACATTATCTTTTAACATTTTAAATATGACACG